>JAQUNM010000033.1 GCA_028717605.1 Minisyncoccota bacterium | reverse complement strand
AAGTAAGAATAAAAGACTTCAAAAAATTAATTGAAATTTATTATCAACTTTTAAAAGAATATAATAAATAAAAAAAATATGAAAACAGTTGGTATAATAGGTGGGTTAGGACCAGAAACAACATCTGGATTTTATTTAGACTTGATTTTTTCTTGCCAAAAAAAAGATAAAAACAACAGGCCTTCTATCATTATTTCTAGTGTTCCCTTGCCTTATCAAATAGAAGAAGAAGCCATTGAAAAGGGTATTGGTTTTGAAAGAATACTTCCTTTTTTAATTGAAGAAGCAAAGAAATTAGAAAAGTCAGGAGCTGATTTTATTGTCATGCCTTGTAATTCTTTACATATTTTTATTAAAGATATAAGAAAAGTAGTAAATATTCCCGTTTTAAGTATCATTGAAGAAACAGTAAGGTTTTTAAAAGAAAATAAGTTTAGTAAAGTTGGGATTGTTTCTACTTCAGCTACTATTAAGAATAAATTATACGAAGAAGCTTTTGGAAAGAACCAAATTAAATACGAAACACCAGATGATTTTCAACAAGCTAAACTGGGTAAGCTTATTTATAATCTTGTTATGGGCATGCAAAGTAATAAAGATAGAGAAGAACTTATTAAAATAATAAATGATTTTGAAGAAAAAGATGTTGACTGTGTTATTCTTGCTTGCACTGATTTGCAATTATTGATTCCAAAACATCCGAATTTAAAAATATTTGATACTATGAAAATATTTTCAGAAGCAACAGTAAGAGAAATATTAAAATAATTATATGAAACTATTACTTACATCAGCTGGCTGGTGGAAAGAGCCTAAAATAGGAAAAGAATTTTTAAAATTGGTTGATAAAAAACCTGCAGAAATTAAAGTATTTTTAGTTTTTACTCCTTTAAAAGATTTTCTGGACAATAAATATATAAAAAGAATATTAAGACAATTTAAAGAAGTTGGTATTTTAAAAGAAAATATAACCTTTTTCCAATTGAATAAAAAGGTTAAAAAAGAACAATTAAAAGAAATTGATGTAATTTATGTTTTAGGAGGAAATACTTTTGATTATTTAAATGGAATTAGAAAAACTGGTTTAAATAAAAAAATGAAAGAGTTTGTCAAAAAAGGAGGAATATATGTGGGTTTAAGCGCTGGTAGTTATATCGCTTGTCCTACTATTGAAGCAGCTACTTGGAAACATGCAGACAATAATAAAATCGGACTTAAAAACTTAAAAGGGTTAAATCTGGTTTCTTTTTTAATGACTGCTCATTTTGAAAAAAAATATAGAAAAACTATAAAAGAAGCAGCTAAAAATACAAAATACCTAATTATAGCATTAACTGATAAGCAGGCTATTTTGATTAAAAACAAACAAGTAAAGATTATTGGAACAGGAAAAAAGAACATATTTAATACGAAAAACAGGTTATAACCTGTTCCCATACCCGGAGTATTTTTAGGAAAATTATTTCGCACTATCTGAAGTTGACAACTTGTTGACAACTTATAACATTAATAATATAATGAAGCTGTCAACTAAAATATGAAAAAAGATATCAAAAAAATAATATTAGAACAATTAAAAAGAAAGAACGAAATTAAGGTCGCAGATATTGTTAGAGCGACGGGCTTTTCGCGCGCATATATAAATAGATTTTTTAAAGAACTTAAAAAAGAAGGTAAAATTATTTTACTTGGTAAGGCAAATAATGCTCGATATGTTTTATTGTCTAAGGCAGAAAAAACGAAAAGGAATATTCTGTCTGTAAATAAAATAGTAAAAAACAAGGATCTATCGGAGGATATTATATTGAAAGAGGTAAAAGAGAATAACGGGATTTTTTTAGGATTATCAAACAATGTCGTTGATATATTTGATTACGCTTTCTCGGAAATGCTTAATAATGCTATTGAGCATTCAAAATCGGATAAAATTAATATTTTTGTTGCAGATAAAAACGGGAAAATAGTTTTCGAAATTTTAGATTATGGGGTGGGAATATTCAACAATATCATGGCTAAAAAGAAACTAAACAGTGAAATGGAGGCGATCCAAGATTTGTTAAAAGGAAAACAAACAACTGCTCCTCAGAACCATAGCGGAGAAGGGATATTTTTTACTTCGAAAGTAGCGGATAATTTTTTTGTGCAGAGTTTCGGTAAAGAAATTATTTTTAACAACATTTTAGACGACGTTTTTGTTAAGAATTCATCAGGTATAAAAGGGACAAAGATTAACTTTAGTATAGTTAAAGATTCAAAGAAAAAACTTGATAATATTTTTAGAGACTATTCAGGCGAATTGTTTGCATTCTCTAAAACAAAAGTAAAAATAAATTTGTACGAAATAGATAACACTTTTATCTCACGTTCGCAGGCGAGACGAGTTTTGGTTGGATTAGATAAGTTTAAGGAAATTATTTTGGATTTTAAAGATGTTAAAACTGTCGGTCAAGGATTTGCCGATGAGGTTTTTAGGGTTTGGAAAAATAATCATCCCGACATAAAGATTGGATATAAAAACCAAAACGAAAATATTTTATTTATGATTAAAAGGGCACACAATACATAAAACAGGTTGTAATTTGTTTTCATACCTAGAGCCATACTTGACAAGATTTTATAGCCCAAGAATTACTTTCTTGGGTTTTTGTTTTGTGATAGAATAATGATATGGTAAAAATTAGACCTAAAACCAAGAAAATAATTGAGGGAAATCCAGTTGCTTTTGCGACCGTAGGAAATAATAAACCCTACGTAATAGGAACAGCTTATTGCAGGGTAGTAGAGAAAAATAAAATATTAATAACTGATAATTTTATGAACTCAACTATTAAGAATATATTGGAAAATAATAATGTTGCTTTAGTGGCCTGGGATAATAAATGGAATGGAGTCCAAATTATAGGAAAAGCTAAATATTATAAAAAAGGAAAATGGTTAGACTTTGTAAAAAATATAGAAGAGAATAATGGAATGCCTTCAAAAGGAGCTATTTTAATTAAAATTAATAAAATCATAGAATCTAAATAAAGTTTTTTATCTAGAATTTTTATCAAAACATTATTTGACAAATTTTAAAAATAGATTTATAGTTTAATATTCTTTTACAACTAAAACAGGGAGGAAAAATGAAGACTTGGCTTTTTTTAGAAAAAGGTTTTTTTGGACCAGATAGAGTCCGCCGGGCCTACTCGGAAAATCAATATGGTTTTCCGGTATTGTCTCTCAGTGTTGGGGATAAGGTCTTTTTTTCAAGAGGAAGAGAGGGTGTGATTTTCCATATTTTCTCTAGCGAGACACCTATTGGGGTGACTCTTCATGTATATATTCGGGGGAAAGGAATCGTTAAAATTCCTCTCTAAAAAAAGGTTTGCCAGTTCCTTTAAAAACTGGCTTTTTATTTATATTAAATTTTTTAAAAAAACTTAATTTAAATAGTTGTACTATTAATTTTTGAGTTTTTAAAGTAAAAGACCTTGATATAGATCAAAAATGTTATACCGTTTTTTTATTTATAAAAATCAATTTTTATAGTTTCTTTTGTTTCTTTTTGCTAACTATCCCAAATGTATTTGATAAAAGGAGCCAAACTTGATAAGATTTGATAGCCCAAGAATTACTTTCTTGGGTTTTTATTTTATGATAGAATAAAAATTAACATGTTAAATATAAAATATTTTAATTTTTTATTTTTCTTATTTTTTAATGGAGCATATAGTTTTTTATCTTTTTGGATTAGTATAACTTACTTTTATGAAGTTAAGTGGTTTTTCGCTTGGGGAGTGGTTCTTTATCTTTTTCTTATATTGTTTCATAGAGGAATAATAAAAATTTTAAAAGACACTAGAAGAACTATTAATAAAAATTTAAAGATTAATTTATTTTTTATTTTTTTAATTCTTTTTTCTATTTTTTATTTAACTGGAACTTATTTTATACAAGAATTGGTAATTAATAATTTTGAAGTTTCTTCTGATGTTTTTAGAATAGTCAATTCAGTTTTAGTTGTTTTTTCTTTAATAATTTCTTTTTTGTTCTCATTTTTTGAAAAAAAAGAATATTAATTGTTTAGATTTTATGTTAAAACAATAGTAGATAGAGGGTGAAGTAGATTTTGTTTATAAACAATTTTAACTTATTTCCATACCCAGAGCCGAAATTGGTAAAGAATTGACATTTAAGAATTACTCTCTTGAGTTTTATTTTTGATTAGACATGATAAGATATATTAAAGAGTTTTAAATAATAAATAAAAAAACATGATAAAAAAAATTATTTTAGGTATATTGATTTGGTTAATTACTGGATTAATTATTTTTGTTTTAGTAAGAGTCGTAACAACACTTTGCCAATCCGAAGAATGTGGTTTATTCACGGGTATATTTATTGTTCCTTTTTTTGTTTTATTAATACCAGGTTTTCTTGCTTATAAATTTGCTGGTTTGATAGAATTAAACCAAAAATCAACTATACAATGCAGCTTTATTTGGGCTTTGGTTGGATTTGTATTCTTTGTTTTTGCTGGCTTAATATTCTTTAACTCTTTTGAAGATATAAGTGTAATACTTATGATAGCTTTAAATCCTTTATCAATTTTAAGTTATTTAATTGTATATTTTATGCCGGTTTTAAGAGATAAAAAAACAAAAAGATATAAAAAAATATAATTATTAATTTATGTTAGAATTAAAGGGGGTATACAAGTCTTTTGGAGAGAACAATAATTTTGAGGTTCTTAATAATATTAATCTTTCGGCCAAAAATGGAGAATTTGTATGTATTCTTGGACCGACCGGTTGCGGTAAAACCATCCTTCTTTATTTAATTGGGGGATTTCTAAAACCCACACAAGGAGAAATATTAATGGATAATAAAATGGTTTTCAGGCCTGAACCTGATAGGATGATGGTCTTCCAAAATTATGTTCTTTTTCCGTGGAAAACAGTTTATGAAAATATTCTGTTTGCTCTTGATAGGTCAGGCTTAAACAAGAAAGAAAAAAAAGTCCTTGTTATGAGATATTTAGACATGGTGGGGCTTGTTTTATTTAAAGACTGGTATCCTTATAAGCTTTCAGGGGGAATGCAACAGCGCGTTTCTCTTGCAAGAGCGTTGGTTACAGATCCTAGGGTTTTATTAATGGACGAACCCTTTTCGGCTCTTGATTCACAATATCGGAAGTTTTTAAGAAAAAACTTAGAAATAATTTGGCAAAAGAATAGAAAAACTATAGTTTTTGTTACCCATAGTACAGAAGAAGCCGTTTATTTGGGTGATAGAATTTATCTTTTGTCTTCTAGGCCGGCAAGTATAAAAAAGGAATATAAAATAAACCTTCCTCGACCTAGAAATGCACTAGATCCAAGTTTTATTAGGTTAAGAACAGAAATTGAAGAAGACTTTTCTAAAGAATTCGAAAAAATAATTAAGAATCCTTCAATGGAAAAATCTTTGTCGGAGATTTTAAAATTAAATAATAAAAATGAAATATTATGAACAAAAAAATATTTTATATCATAGTTTGTGGGTGTTTGGTTTTTTTAGTCATTTTTTGGGTACGTTATGTTCGAAACAATACTCAGATTAATAAAGATAATTTAATAAGAGTAGGGTATCGCGCTGGGAATATAGATTTTGCTCCTTTTTATATAGCAGATATGCAAAATTATTTTAAAGAAAGAGGCATTATAATAGAACAAATTCCTCTTGGGTCTGCTAATGATGTGAAACTAGCTATTTCTATGGGACAAATAGACATTGCATTGCTTCCTGCAACAATGCTATTTATTCCAATCTCTAAGGGTGTCCCAGTCAAAATAATTGCACCAATGTCAGTTGGTAATATTTATCTTGCAGTAAGAGACAAAGATTTAAAAACATTTCAAGATCTTTTGGGTAAAAAAATAGCATTGACTCTAGGAGGACCAACAGAAATTTATGTTAGGTATATTTTAGAAAAAGAAAGTATAGACGTTAATCAGATAGAATTTGTAGCTGTTGATAAAACAAATAGGCCTACTGCATTAATGGATCATAAAATAGTTGATGTTGTTCCAATAGGAGAGGATGAGTTAGAGCAATATTCAAGATTTGCCGTTCTACACGAAGAGTGGATATCTAAGGGTTACGCTGAATACGACAATATTATGGAGGCCATATCGGTAAATGAAAATTTTCTTATAAAACACCCCTTTTTAGTTGAAAAGTTTATTGATTCAATTATTGAAGGTCATAAATACATATTGTCAAATTTTGATGATGCAGCTCATATAACTTCTTTATTTATTCAAACAGAAAGTGATTCATACACTGCTGAATATGTAAAAAAATCTTGGGAAGAATCTGGTTTAGAAAATATTATTTGGTTTGATCCCATGGTTTTAGTAGATTTATCAAGAATAGCCGCAGAGATCGGGCAAATAGATTCAGGGCTCACCTTAGATCAAATTTTTGATTTAAGGTTTGAAGAAAAGCTAAAGTATGA
>JAQUNM010000032.1 GCA_028717605.1 Minisyncoccota bacterium | reverse complement strand
CAGACCAGTCTGACCAACCTCCATTAACTAAACCACAAGCAATGTATTGATAATCATATTCTATCTCGTCTCCCTCACACTCTGTGCCTCCACAAGCAGGTTCAGGATTAGTGCAAGTTCTGGTTCTAGACTTTACTTGTTTTTGTTGACAAGCTTCATCATCTCCACAAGAACCAGTATTAGACCAATCACTCCAAGCAGACCAGTCTGACCAACCTCCATTAACTAAACCACAAGCAATGTATTGATAATCATATTCTATCTCGTCTCCCTCACACTCTGTGCCTCCACAAGCAGGTTCAGGATTAGTGCAAGTTCTGGTTCTAGACTTTACTTGTTTTTGTTGACAAGCTTCATCATCTCCACAAGAACCAGTATTAGACCAATCACTCCAAGCAGACCAGTCTGACCAACCTCCATTAGTTGGAATACAGGTGATCGAATAATTAATTATAATATATATCTGTGTAACGTAAGCCCAGTCGTCATCATCATTTTCAACTCCAAAATTAATAGTCCAACTATTTATTTCATCAATAGTCCAAGATTCATTCGTAAAAGGATTTTTATCCATTACCCATTCTTTGGTCTTATAACTATTGTTCAAATCAAATTTGTCACTAACTTTTCTTTCTGATCCACTTAACCCTTTTTCAGCTAAAAGTTTAATCTTTGCACTGTTTCCTTTTGCTACGACATATAAAGCTATCGAATTAATATTCGAATCATCACTTATCCCTGCATTAGGAAAAATAAAAGTCTGTCTAGCCCTGTCAGTTTTACTTTTAATGCGCTCAGTATCACCATCGTCACTAGAAACAGTAATCCATTTGTCCATACTAGAAGGATCAAACCCCCAATCATTATAACGACCAATACCAACTGGGGATAATGTTATCGTGTTTGAAACAGCTTCTACTTCGTTAAAAAATAATGTATTTATGTTAGAAATAACAAACAAAAAAACTAAAAATCCTATCAAAAAGATTTTTGAGTTTTTATTAAAAAGTTTTTTATAATTCATAATTATATATAATTATTATTTATTTTATTTTATTTATTTTTTTCGGGTTTTAAGCTCAGGGTTATTTAAAAATAACCTAAGCTTTTAATAATTTATTTAGAGTACTTTTAAAGAATTTGTCAAGTAATTTTCACACTGCTCTAGAAAAGATTATTTTCTGTTTTTTTGATGTATTAAGCCACCGATTAAAAATCCCATTAAACAAAAAAATATAATATTAAACAAGGCAACATTAGAACAGCTTAATTTTGGTATTAATTTCAAAATACATTCTTTTTCTCTTAATCCTTCGAATAAAAATAATCTATTTATTTCTATTTGCAGAGAAAAAATAAAACCAAGGTATAAACCTAAATAACTTCCCCAGAGTTTAAAAATATTTTTATTCTTCAAATTATCTAATTTCGTAATTAATAGTAACGTTTACTATTATTTCGTTTTCACCAGGTTCAAGAGGAACCTCATAGGCTGTATCCAAATCTGCAGCCATCATTTCTTTTTCTGCCCTAAGGGGTAAATAATAATCTCTTGTTTCAGAAAAACCCATAATTCTTCCTAGTTTAACCCCTAAAGCTAAAGTAATTTCCTGAGCTTTTTCTTGGGCTTGTTCAACTGCTTTTTCTCTGGCTTCTTTTTTAAGCTCATCTTCGTTACTAACTAAGAACTGCAAACTATCCACTCTATTGGCACCAGCCCTAATTGCTCCATCAATAACAGTATTAGCTTTTTCTAAATCTTTTAATTCTACTGCGATTCTATTTGTGACTTCATAATAATCTATTTCTCTGGACATGAAATCAGGGTCTCTTTTATATACAGGATAAACATTAAAACCAGTAGTTTGAATATCTTCTGAAGCAATACCTTGTTCTTTTAAATAATTAATTACTTTATCAGCCTTCTCATTATTTTGACTTAAGGCTGTTTCTGTAGTTTTGTCCTGGGTTACTATCGCAAAAGAAATACTAGCTGTATCTGGTACAACATAGACCTTCCCTTCTCCGGTTACTGTTATTGTTCTTAAGTATTGGCTATCTAGGCCAATAAAATCACCTTTTTCAACCTCATTACTAATAAAAACATTTATTAAAACTGTTAGAGAAACTAAAAAAACTATACCCACAATTATTAAAGCTGACTGAAGTTTTTTATTGTTCATATTTTTTTATATACTATTTTTTAACCTTTATAAAGATTATATCATAAAGAATAAAAATGTTAATTATCCATGCTTAATAACAATAACATCTCCATCTTTTATTTCATAATCCTTACCTTCTAAACGCAACCAACCCTTTTCTCTGGCTTCTGTCCAAGATTTTGCTTCAATTAATTTTTCCCAATTAATCACTTCGGCTTTAATAAAATTCTTTTCAAAATCAGTATGAATAGTTCCTCCTGCCTGAGGGGCTTTTGACCCCTTTTTTAAGGCCCAAGCTCTTGTTTCGTCTTTACCAGTAGTTAAAAAAGCAATCAAGCCTAATAATTTATAAGAGGCTTTTATTAAAAGATCTAGCTCCGATTCTTTACAAAGACCTAGTTCTTCTCTTTCTAAGTCAGTTAAATTAACTGCTTCTGCTTCAGTGGATAAGTCAATAATTAAATAAGGCCATTTATTTTTATCAAAAACTGACAAGGTTTGTTCATCAACTTCTTGAACAGATCCGTTTAGCAAATAAAGACTTGGTTTAAAAGTTAAAAATTGATAATTTCTTAAAACATTTTTTTCTTCTTCTGACCATTCATTTTCAAATAAAGTTTGCCCTTTTTGTAAAAAATCTTGAGCTTTTATTAAAATATTTAACTCTGCAACTATTTCTTTTTGACCCGTTTTAGCATCTTTACTTAAATTAGGAATTCTTTTATTAACTGTTTCTAGGTCTTTTAAAATCAATTCTGTTTCTAATATCTCTTTTTCTAGCAAAGGATCAATCTTATTCAAAGTATTAATAATATTAGCTTTTTTAAAACATCTTAAAACATAAACAATAGCATCAACCTCTCTGATATTGGCTAAAAATTGATTACCTAAGCCTTCCCCCTTAGAAGCTCCTTTAATTAAACCAGCAATATCAACAAATTCTATAGTAGTATAGATTTTTTTAACAGAATCGAATAGTTCAGCTAATTGATCGACTCTTTTATCGGGAACGATTACTATCCCAATATTAGGGTCAATAGTACAAAAAGGATAGTTTTCTTGACTTATTTTTTTTTGAGTAATAGTAGCAAATAAAGTTGATTTTCCTACATTAGGCAGACCAACAATTCCAAGTGATAAATTCATTTTATTCAAAGATTATAGGAACTAAGAGATGATCTTCATTTTCAGCAAGACCTGAGGGGTTATCTTTTTCTAAAACAAGAAAACCTTTCTTAGTTAATGGTTTTTCAAATTCTATTTCAGCTAAAAAAGGAACAAAGTCTTCACTCATCCAATCTTCTTGAGCAACAGCAATAGTAAAACCTAATAGATTATTATTAGCATCAAATATTTTTATTGGAAAATCAGCCTCAAAAAACCAAAGACCCCTGGCTTCTCCTTGAATAACAAGAGGACTTTTAACAATTTCATTAGGCCGAGGATTATTTATTCTTATTAAATCAATTTTTTCTAATTCGTTACCAATGTCTTCAATAAAGGTTTGATTATCTGGGGTTTTACATTGTCTAGGATAAGATTCTAAAACTAAATATCCAGCAGCAACACAATCTTCAAAACTATTAATAGAAGAATCTTCTTTATTATATGTTTTTTGTCCTAAAACAAAAATTACAATAAAAGTTATTATTAAAGCTAAAACAATAACAATCTTTTTCATAAAAATTATTGAGCTAAGTTTCTAATTCTGTTGAAAAATCGAGTAAATAATCCTTGATATTGTTTCTCTTTTTGGACTAATTGCCCTAATCTATTTTGTTCTTGTTCTATGTTTTGTATTTGTTCTTGCAACATAAGTCTTATTGGCTCGTCACACTCACATTCTTGTTTTAACTGCTTAAGCTCTTGTATTCTTTCTCTGTTACGATTAACTTCTTGTTCCATTAATTGAACTACCTCTTGATCACTTCCAACAAAAAATCGAACAAAACGATTTTGTTTTTCTAATCTTTCCTCAGATTTAATAGTAGCTTGAACAGAATTATTAAATTCTTGAGCAATCTCTGATATTTGAGAACCAATACCACCAACCATGTCTTTTATTTCTAAAAGAGAATGAACTGCTAATCTAACCTGATTTTGATTCTTATAAATTGTTTGTTCAGTTTCTTCCATTTCTTGTAATTCTTGATTCATTTCTTGTTTTGTCTGTTGTACTTTCTGTTGAATTTCTTGTATTTTATCAGCTATTGCCTGCTCTTGTTGAACAACCATTAATTGATTTTCCTCTCCTTTATTTTGAACCTGCTGACCCTGAGCTAAAACAACAGAACTAAAAAGAACGAGGACTAAAAAAGTATTAATTAGTTTTTTCATATTTTTTTTAATTTGTTAATTATACGACCTTTATGCTTTTATTATATAAATGATTAGATAAAAAAACAAGGCTGTGTCTTTTATAACACAGCCTTTATTTAAAAATTATAACTTAGGTAAAGTAAAAGTTATTTTAACCCCTTCTTCTCTGTCTTTTTCAGCCCAGATTTTTCCGTTATGCAATTGAATTATTTTTTGACAGATAAAGAGACCTAAGCCACTTCCTTTACCATCACCTACTCTCTTTTGGAACATTTTGTCAGAAAAGTCATTATCAATAGGCTCTCCTTCGTTATAAACAATTAATTCATAGCTTTCGTTATTTTCTTCTATACCATAAGTAATTCTTCCCTCAACTGGAACATATCGAATGGCGTTTTCAAATAAATTTCGGTAAACCACTCTGAGAGCAGCTTGATCACCGAAAACAGAAGCTTCGATCCCTTTTAAACTAAATCTATGATCTATTGTTACTCTTTTTTCTGCTAATTTTTTAGCAATATCTGAATAAGTTAATACCTCAGCAATGACTTCTATGTAAAGATCTTTAATTAATTTTTTGCATAAAGGAAATCCTCCGTGCTCTAACTCTTCTTTAAATAAAAGATCTTTTATAGTTTTTTCTAGTTGAACCCCTCTTTTTTCAAAAAATTCCAAATTCTTAATAAGCTCGCCAAAATTAGGTGGACTCCCTGATCTTAATATTCCAAGAGAATGCCTAGCAAAGTTAACCATTGAAACTAGTGGATTAATGGTTTCGTGAGCTATAACTGCTAAAGTATCTAAAAGATGCTTTGTCATTTCTTGATATTTTCTTTTAAAATAGGTAACTTCACTTTCATCTCTAATGAAAAATATTTTCATTTCACCAATATTTTCTAAGGCAAAATGAAAATGATAAAGTTTATCTCTTATTTCAAAATCTTGATCATATTCAATATTTTTTCCAGAAATAAATCCTCCTAAAATAAATCTTTTTGCTTCTTCGCTTAAAACCAAAGAGGAATTTAATAAAGATTTAAGAGTTTTTTGACTTTGATCAATCTCTAAAACTCGCCATATTGCACTACTATTTTGACAAATTACTTCTCCTTCTTGGTTTAGGCAAATTAATAACAATCCCTCCCTCTCAACAATCCGCCAGTTTTCTACTTTTCTTTTTTCCATTACCTCTCCTTTTTTAAATGTTAAAGAACTTTTATTGAAAACAATAAATTTATTATAATAGAAAAATGTTTTTTAAGCAAGTCAAAAGAATAATTTTAAAGGGAAAATTCAGACAAATACTCAGGTACAATGATTTGGCTTTTTATTTTTTTCTTTTTTAAAAATAGAGTAAACTTATTAATTACCTCTTCTTCTCCATGAACTAAAAATATTTTCTCGGGTTTTTTTGAAAAACTATTAATCCAATTAAATAAATCATTTTTATCTGCGTGAGCGGAAAATCCATTTATATTTTCAATTTGAGCTTTTACTTTATATCTTTGACCCAATATTCTAACAACTTTTGGCTTCTCCAGTATTTCTCTACCCAGGGTTCCTTTGGCTTGATATCCTACAAAAACAATGCTTGATTCTGACCTAGTAATATTTGTTATTATATGATGCTTAATTCTCCCACCAGTACACATGCCCGAACCAGCCATTATTATGGCCGAACCTTTTATGTGATTGATACTTTTTGATTCATTAACTGTCTGGGTTAACTTAAGTAAAGGGAAATCAAAAGGCGAATGATCTTTTTCCATAAGTAGGCGTGTATGATTATCAAAATATTGAGAATATTTTTTAAAAACCCTGGTTACATTAATAGCCATAGGACTATCAACAAAAACAAAAATATGAGGAATAATTTTTTCCCTAAGAAGCTTACTTAAAAAAAATAATAATTCTTGGGCTCTTTCTATAGCAAAAGTTGGAATAATGATATTACCCCCAACCCGGATAGTATGATTTATTATTTGGGCTAATTTTTTTGCCTCAACCTCTTCGCTTTGATGTATCTTATCGCCATAAGTAGACTCCATAAAAACAATATCAGCCTCCTTAAATAAAGTAGGATCACATAAAATTGGTTTATTCTGTCTACCTATATCTCCAGAAAAAATTATTTTTTTAACAGCATTATCTTCAAATACCTCAAGTTCAATCATAGCAGAACCAAGTATATGCCCTGCATCATAAAAACAAACTGTAACTTGATCAGAGATTCTAAAAGTTTGTTTATAGGGATAAGTAACTA
>JAQUNM010000031.1 GCA_028717605.1 Minisyncoccota bacterium | reverse complement strand
TTAATATTTCTTGTAATCTTGTCCTATATACCATCCAAGTAGAAGGAATAAATTGGGCTGGTCCCATTGCTCCCCCATAGCCCGGAACCCCTAAAATAGCACAAGAAATAGGAGTTTTTAAAGGATCTTTTCCTAATTCTTTTGTAATATTTAAAAATAATGGTAAATCTCTTGTAGGATGAATTCCGTTTTTAAATTCTGTTCCTGTTTTTATTCCAATAGATGTGCCGCTAGAAATATCCTTAAGATAACATTGACCAACGTTTCTACCAATAGCTGATTCTTGTTGTAAGATTGCCAAAAGAAAAGCAGGTCTTACTCCTGTTATCTGGCCTATTTTTTCTGCTAATTCAATTGCTTCTCCAAAAGTAGGAGCATCAGTAGTAGAAACACCAACTAATTCAAAAATTTTACTTCTTATTTCTTCTGCTTTTTTTTCTAGTTCTGCTTTTTCTCTCAAATATTGCTGATATTGAGCTTCAGTCATTCCTAAAAGAGTTTCTTGCTCTTGTTTAACAACAGCTGATTGTTGTTTTTGAATAGCTTGTACTTGAACTGTTTTTTGAACACTTTCTCTTTCTTGATCTAAAGATACTTTTTGGCCCTCTAAATTAGCTTTTAAGCTTTTGATGTCTTTTAGAATCTCTTTGTTTTTTGTATTTAAAATTTCTAAATTAACTAAATTATTAAAAAAACTTGATAAGCTTTTCTCAGCTAAAAGTATTTCAGCATATGTTTTTTGATCTTGTCGATATATCTGATTTAAAATATCAACTAAATTTCTATTCAAGTCTTCTATTTTTAGAATAGTATTTTGAATAGCTGTCTTGGTATCCTCAATTTGAATACCTAGTTTTTGAATAACTAAATTACCTTGTTTTATTTGAAGATCAAGTTGATTAATTTGATTAACCAAACTATTAATTCTAAATTGTAGACTTTGTTTTTCTGCTTCTGTCTTAGTAATATCTATATTATATTGCCTGATTAACTCTTCTAGTTCTTCCAATTCAGTTTCTAGGGCTTTTTTTTCCGCATCTCTACTTTGAGCAAATATAAAAATAGGAATAAGTAATAATAGTAATAGAACAACTATTTTTTTCATTCTTCTTTTTGGGGTTCTTCTTGCGGTTGTTCTGCTTCTTCTTGTTCTTGTTTTTCTTTTTCCTCTACTTTTTCTACTTTTTCAACGTCTTCTTCTACTGGTTTTTCTAGTTCTGCTTCTATGTCTTGTGGAGGAAGAACATTCGCAACAATCTCTTCTGGCTCTTTTAAAACAATTACTCCTTCTGGTAAAATTAAATCTTTTATTAAAATTTCATCTTCAAACGTCTTAAGCTTTTCTATATTAACTTTTATGTCATGAGGTAATTTTTCTGGTAAAGCCTTAACTTCTACCTCTTGAATATCTTTAATTAAGGTCCCCCCTAGATCTTTTACAGCTAAAGAAATACCTTCGAAGACTAAAGGAACGGTTGCCTCTACTTTCTCAGTTAAAACAGGTTGATAAAAATCAACATGAATTACTTGACCAGTTAAGGGATTTTTTTGAACACCATAAATTAAAGCTAAACTTTTCTTATTATCTTCCATTTCAAGGCTAATTAAAGAACTTTCCCCTACTTGTTGGTAAATTTTTTCAAATTCCTTTAAATTAACTTCAAGTAAAGTGTTTTTTATCTTAGGACCATATAAAACACAAGGAACGCCTGATTTTATGTCTTTTCTTTTATTAACTTTTATCTTTAACATTTTTAACTTTTATAATATTAATAGGACAACTATCTGCTGCTTCCTGATTACAATCTAACTTTTTAATCTCTAGTTCATAAACCTCTTTTGAATTTATGACAGAACCAATTAAAGTGGCTTTTCCATCTTCTGCCATTTCCCAATATTTAGGACAAACAGCAGCACAAGAACCACAACCAATACATTTTTTTCTTTCGTGTATAATTTTCATATATAGAGATTATACCAATTTTTAGAAAATTAGCAAATATTTTTCTACTTTTTCTTTTATTTTTTCCTGAACAGGTTTTAGTAAATTATAGGGTTTAAGATCTTTTTGTTTTAAACTTTGTTTTAAGGCTTGCTTCCAAATTATTCTTAATTCGGTATTAATATTTATTTTATTAATACCTGATTGAATCGCTTTTTTAAGTTCTGTTAATGATACTCCTGAACCCCCATGAAGAACCAAAGAAGAACCAGTTAATCTTTTTATTTCTCTTATTCTTTCAAAATTAATATTAACTTTTTCTTTTCCGTGTCTGTTGCCAACAGCAATGGCTAAAGAATCAGCCTTGGTTTGTTTTAAAAAAAATAAAGCTTTTTTAGGATCAGTTAGTTTATCAGATATAGGATCAAATTCTGCTTCTAAGAATACTCCTTTTTTATGAGCAAGCTTAACTAGTTCTTTAGTAATCTTAATATTATCTTTAAACTTTAAATCAGAACCATCAAAATGAATCATGTCATAACCTATTTTAATGGCCTGCTTTATATATTTAATATCTTTGCCATGATCTAAGTTTAATAATAAGTTTGATTTTCTTGTTAAATAAACAGCTTCTTCTAGACCAAAAAATTTACTTTCTGATTCTGAGGTTCCTAATATAATTTTCTTTCCTTTACTAGCTTGAACAATTGCTCTTAATTGTTCTAAAGTAGAAAAATTAAATTGCCAAAGAAATTTTTTCATTTTTTTAATAAACCTTGTTTAGCTCCTATTTTTCTTAAACAAGAAATAGCATTTTTAACCCCATATGCCATTGATTTTTCAATATCATTGGTTCTTATATATTCTGACATAAATCCAGAAGCATAAGAATCCCCTGCTCCAGTTCTATCTAAAACTTTTGAATTAGGTGTTTTTTTAAAATATTTTTTATTATTATAAAAAACAGAAACTCCTTGTGGGCCTTGAGTAATATTTAAAATACCCTTAAATTGTTTTAACTTATTTTTTAAAATGTTATATTCTAATTCATTAACGAAAATAATATCTACTTTTTTTATCCATTGTATCCAGTTTCCTTTAAATTGTTCATAGCCTGGATTAACAGCTACTTTAATATTATTTTTGTTAGCAAAATTTAGTATTTTTTCAAATAATTTATTATTTTCAAAAGGAGCAATATAAAACCAAAAAGCTTTTTTAAAACAAATGCTTTTTAATAAACTAGAAGCTCCTCTATAGGTTAAAATTGTTCTATCTTTATGAGGATGATTAATAATAATTGAATAATTAGTTGGTTTTAATTTGGTTCTTTGAATTAAGCTAGTATTAATTTTCTGCTTTTCTAATTCTTTTAAAATTTCGTCTCCTGAATCATCTTGTCCTATCATACCACAATACGCTGTTTTAAATCCTTGATTAGAAAAAGTAAAAGCAGTGTTAGTTCCCCCACCTCCTGAAGAAAAATTTATTTTTTTTATTTTTATTTTTTTTCCTAATTCTAAAAAAAAACTTTCTTTCTTAATAAGAGGGTTCTCTATTTCTAAAAAAACATCTTTAGTCGCTGAACCAAAAGTAATAATATCAAACATTTTTTTCTAATTTAGCTACTTTCTGCCAAGTTTTTAAAATATTATTTGGGTTTAAAGACATACTTTCTATTTTGTTTTTAATTAAAAACTTAACAAATTCTTCATAGGTAGAAGGTGCTTCCCCACATATTCCACAATATTTTTTTCTTTTTTTACAAGTTTTAATTATTTTTTCTATCATTTCTTTTACTGTTTCATCTTTTTCATTACCGATATAAGCTATCTTGGCATTATCTCTATCTAATCCTAAAGCTAGCTGAGTTAAATCATTAGAACCAATACTCATACCATCAAATATATCTAGGAACTTATCAGCTAAAGTAACATTAGAAGGAATTTCAGCCATAACATATATTTTCAAGTCTTTTTTAGATAATCCATTTTTTTCAATTAATTTAATAACCTTTCTCCCCTCCTCAACTGTTCGACAAAAAGGAACCATAATATTAATATTTTTTAAGCCAAATATTTCTCTTGCTCTTTTAATCGCTTTTATTTCCATTTCAAAAGCTGGCCTATATTGTTTATCCAAATATCTACAGGCTCCTCTAAATCCAATCATTGGATTTTCTTCTTCATTTTCAAATAAATAACCACCAACTAAATTAGCATATTCGTTTGATTTAAAGTCAGACAACCTAACAATAACAGATTTTGGATAAAAAGCAGCAGCAATCTGACCTATTCCCTCAGCTAATTCTTTAATAAAGAATTGTTTTTTATCTTTATGTTCTATTGTGATTTCTTGTATTTCTTTTTTAAGTTTTTTGTCTTTTAATTTGTCAAAATGATATAAAGCTAAAGGATGTACTCTTATTTTCTCAGCAATAATAAATTCTTCTCTGGCTAGACCCACTCCATGATTTGGTAAAAAAGAAGTTTTAAAAGCAATCTCAGGGGCTCCGATATTAACCGTCATTTTGGTCTTTAATTTTGGAAATTTACTAAAATTTTGTCTTTTAACCGTATAAGGAACTTTCCCATTATATACTCTTCCTTCTAAACTATGAGTGCAATCTATTGTTATTAGTTGGCCTGATTTTAAAGTTTTTGTTCCTTTTTGAGTACCCACTACAGCTGGTATTCCTAGTTCTCTCGAAACAATGGCAGAATGACATGTTCTGCCCCCCTCATCAGTAATAATAGCTGAGGCCATTCTCATTATTGGTACCCAATCAGGATCAGTCATTTTAGTAACTAAAACATCTCCTTGTTTAAATTTTGCCATTCCAGAAACATTATTTATAACGCTGGCTTTTCCTTGTCCTACTTTTTCTCCAATAGCTATTCCTTTTAAAATAGGTTTCTTTTTTGTTTCCAAATTATATTCTAAATGAGACACTCCTTCTTTTTTGACCGAATGAATTGTTTCTGGTCTTGATTGAACAATAAATAATTCTTTTGTTTTCCCATCTTTAGCCCACTCAATGTCTTGAGGCATCCATTTTCCTGCTCTTTTTGAATAGTGATCTTCTATAATCTGACCCCATTTAGCTAAAATTAACGCCTCTTTATCTGTTAAAGAAAACTGTAATTGTTTTTTCTCGACAACTTCTTTTAATCCTCCTTTTTTGTTATATACATATTTACTTGTTTTTCTCCCCAAATTTTTAACAATAATTGCATTGGTTGGCTTAAAAACGTAAAATTCATCTGGGGTAATTTTCCCTTGAACTATCATTTCTCCTAACCCCCAGATAGAATTAATAACTACTGTATTTTTAAAACCAGTTTCTGTATCTAAAGTAAACATTATCCCTGAGCAAGCTAAATCAGATCTTATCATTTTCAAAACACCCACCGAAAGAGCAAATTTTAAATGAGAAATCTTTTTTTCTTCTCTATAAGCAATTACTCGATCATTAAAAGTAGAAGCTAAGCATTTTTTAATAGCTTTTAGTAATTCTTTTTCTCCTTTAACATTAAGCATTGTTTCGAACTGACCAGCAAAAGAAGCATTTGGCATGTCTTCGCAAACAGCAGAAGACCTAACAGCTGTTTCGCCCCCTAGTTTTCTATAGGCTTTTTTAATGTCTTGAACTAATTCTAATGGCAAATTAGCTTTGGTAAATAAAGCTCTGGCTTTTTTCCCAAATTCACAGAGTTCTGAAACTTTTTTCAAATCATATTTTTTAATAAGGGTTTTTAACTCTTTATCAATATTATTTTTTTTAAGAAAGAACCAATAAGCTTTAGTAGTTAAACAAAAACCATTAGGAATTTTTACTTGTTTTAGGTTTTTTTTCATCTCACCCAAAGAAGCATTTTTCCCTCCAACTAATAAAATATCTTTGTAATCTACTTCATTTAACCATAATATGTTTTTCATAAGCAATTAGGACATTTAATAGAAACCTTATAATAATTACCCCCTTGAGACAAATCTCTTATTAGATACAAAACCATTGAAGAATTACATTTGGGACAAGTTATGCTTTCTCTTCCTAAAATATCTTTAACTAACTTTAAACCATCATAGTCTTCTAGATT
This sequence comes from Minisyncoccota bacterium, assembly GCA_028717605.1. Taxonomy (GTDB): domain Bacteria; phylum Patescibacteriota; class Minisyncoccia; order Minisyncoccales; family GWA2-38-27; genus PWMZ01. Next base: position 865 of record JAQUNM010000031.1, on the reverse strand, counting down.
AATCCCTACTTGATAAGTTCTTTGTTCTCCCATTAATATTTTAACTTTTCTAATAACAATAGCTGGAGATGTTTCAGAGGAAGAAATAAAATCCTTAGCTCCTAAATCCATAGCTCTTTCTTTATTTTCTTGGGTTTGAAATTGGGCAAAAGCAATAACTGGAATTTTTTTATCTGTAATTTGTTTGATAAATTGTTTTTCAAAATCCTCTTGCCTAAAAAAACCTATGTCTATTAAAATAATATTTGGGTTTTCTAATTTAGTCCAAACTAAAAGTTTATCTTCTTGTTCAGCAATTAAAATATTATAGCCTTGTTTTTCTAAAACTTCTTTGTATAAATTTCTGGTAAAATTATCTTTAATAGCAATTAATATTTTTTGCATATTTTTTCAGCTATAGCTAGCTCTTCATTAGGTTCAATAGCTAAACTCTTTAATTTAAAATTTTTATTAATCATTCTTCTAATTTTAGAAGAACCATAGCCAATAGTTCCAGTATACACAATAGCTTGACATTCTTTTAAAATAGTGAGATAAGCTCCAATATATTTTTGAATCTGGTATATATAAAATTGTAAAGCTTTTTCTGCTTTTTTATCTTTTAAAATATCAAGCATTTTTTCATGTCCTGAAAGAGCTTTTAGCCCTGATTCATAATTCAAGACTTTATTTATTGTATCATAATTATAATATTTAAAAAGCTCTAATAGTATCCCAGGATCAATATTGCCCGGCCTAGTCATCATTGTTACTCCTTCCAAAGGGGTAAATCCCATAGAAGTATCAATTGCTTTTCCTTTTTTAATTGCTGTAACACTAGAACCACCTCCTAAATGACAAGTAATTAAGTTTATTTTATTAAATG
>JAQUNM010000030.1 GCA_028717605.1 Minisyncoccota bacterium | reverse complement strand
AACAATAAATATAATAAAAAATGAAAAACTTAACAACTTAGGAGAAAACTAGATATGTCAAGAAGAGTAAGAAAAATACTTAAAACTTTTAAATAATTTTATTAAAAATTAAAAATAAATTTAAATACTTGTTTTATGATAAAACAAGTTCTAATATAGGCTAGTATTTATAGTTAATTTACGTTAATTAGATAATTAGAAATATATTTAATATTAATTAGTTGGTAAATTAAAAGAGAATAAAACAAAATAATAAAAAAATACAATGGATTCTTTAGTTATTAAAAAAAATTTAGCCTTAGTCCAGTTTCTTATTTTATCAAGCATAGCTTTTATTGCTCCCTTTCTTTTGAATCAATTTTTGGCTGGACCAATAGTTAATGCTGTTCTTTTTATTGTTACTTTTATTTTAGGAATTCAGGCTGGAATTTTAGTTAGTTTATTTCCTAGTTTAGTCGCTATTTCGATTGGATTACTGCCAATTATTTTATTGCCGATGATCCCTTTTATTATTTTGGGAAACATTATTTTAGTTTTAACTTTTAGTTATTTTAAAGATAAAAATTATTGGTTAGGAGTTATTATAGCTAGTTTTTTAAAGTTTATTTTTTTATATTCTATTAGCTATATATTAATTAACTTTATTTTAGAAAAAGAGATTTCTTTTAAAATTGCGAGCATGATGGGTTGGCCTCAACTTTTCAATGCTTTGATGGGTGGTATAATTGCTTATTTATTTTTAAAGATTATCAAAAGAATTCCTTGCTAAAAATAATTTTTTTGTTATAATAAATAAATTCTACCTTGAAAACTAAAGGAGGTGAGATAATGAAAAAAGTTAGAATATGTAGGCTTTGTGGCAAAGTATTGTCAAAGGAAGGCGTTTGGGTTTCTGTTTCAGAAATAAAAGAAAGGCTTCCTCAAGAAGCAATTTGGACATATTGTCCGGACTGTAAAAATCCAGAATAAAAACAAAAGAGGGTTTTCTAAAAAAGAAAGCCCTCTTCTCTTGTTTGAGAAATAATTGAAAATAAGGTAAAATACTTTTATAAAAACATGTTAAATGATCAAAATTTCCAAGAAGAAATACAAAAAAGAAATTTAGTTTTAGTTGATTTTTTTGCTACTTGGTGTGAGCCTTGTTCTGTTTTAGCTCCTATTTTGGAAAAAGCAGTTGAATCTTTTAGGGATAAAATTGATTTATTTAAAATTAACGTTGATGATTTTCCCTTAATATCTCAAAAATATAATGTTGAGAGAATTCCTTTTGTTGTTTTGTTTAAAAAAGGAAAACCAATTCAAGGTTTTGTTGGCTTAAAACCAGAACAAGATATTAAAGAATGGTTAGCTGTTCATTGGTATGAAGATTATGCTAAAGAGAATAACTTTAAATTAAATCCGAACAAAAGTACTGTTCAAAGAATTATAAAAGGATTGTTTAACAATGAAAAAAAATATGGGCAAAGACATTGTCCCTGTAAAAGAGTAACTGGTGATCCAGAACAAGATAAAAAAAATATTTGTCCATGTGCTTCTCACAAAAAAGAAATTGAAGAAAACGGACAGTGTTTTTGTAATTTATTTAAAAAATAATGGTAGAATTAATGAGTCCTATTAAGAATAAGGCCAGTTTTGAAGCTTGTAAAAAATACGCTGATGGTGTTTATTTTAGTGTTTCTGATTTTAGCATGAGAGCTAAGGCTAATTTATCGTTGAAGGATTTACCCAATTTTGTTTCTAATTGTCATAAAAATAAAATAAAAGCTTATTTAGCCTTAAATTCGGTTATTTATAATAATGATTTAAAAAAATTAGAAAATATTGTTCAAAAAGCAAAAAAATCAAAAGTAGACTCTCTTATTGTTTGGGATCCAGCTACAATTGAATTAGCTCAAAATTATAAAATACCTTTTTTTATATCCACTCAAGCCAACGTTTCTAATTTTAAAGCTGTTAATTTTTATGAAAAGATCGGAGCCAAAAGAGTTATTTTAGCTAGAGAATTATCTTTAGAACAAATTAAAGAAATAAAAAAGAATACTAAAATAGAAATAGAAGTATTTGTTCACGGAGCAATGTGTTTGGCTATTTCTGGAAGGTGTACTTTATCTGCATATTTTGAGAATAAATCAGCTAACAAGGGTTCTTGTTATCAACTTTGTCGAAGAGAGTGGACTATGTTAGATAGATATAATAATAAATTAATAACTACAGGTAAATATTTTTTAAGCCCCAAAGATCTATGTATGATAGAATATATTCCAGAATTAATAGAAGCAGGAATAGATGCTTTTAAAATAGAAGGGAGAAATAGAGATCCAAAATATATTGCAACAACAGCTAGAACATATAAAGAAGCGATAAAAGCATATTATAATAAAACTTTTTCTAAGAAAAAAGCTCAAGAATGGAAGAAAGAATTACAAAAAGTATATAATCGTAACTTTACCACTGGCTTTTATTTTGGTGAACCAACTGCCTCAGGTATTAATTTTACTCATTCAGGGAGTGCTGCTAGCTTAAAAAAAATATTATTAGGCAATATTATTCATTATTATCCTAAAGACAAAGTAGGCGTTCTACTTTTGAAACATCAAGGACTACAAAAGGGAGAAAAAATATCCATAGAAGGAGAAACTACTTTTTTTGAACAAGAAATAGAATCGATCCAAGTTAATAAAAAGAAAATAAATTCAGCCCAAAAAGGGCAAGAGATAGGGATAAAAGTAAAAAATAAAGTTAGAAAGAATGATAAAGTTTTTGTTATTAAAGAATAAATTAGTTTTTAAAAATTATTAAATTATGCTAAATTAAATCAATGAAAAAAATCTTTATTATAATAATAGTGATAGTTATTATTAGTTTATTTTTTCTTTGGTCAAAAAGAGAAAAAAATAATGACTTTATTCAATGCTTAGAACAAGCTGGGGTAGTTATTTACGCTAGCAAAACTTGTCCTGCTTGTGCCAAATTAGTTAAAGATTTTGTCCGCCAAGAAATTATAAACCCTATATACGTGGATTGTGGTGAACAAGGAAAACGATGCCAATAAGAAATGCAAACTAATTATGTTCCTGAAATCCAAATAAAAGGTGAGCTTTATACAGGAGTAAGAAACTTAGCTAACATTTTAAAAGTAACTGGTTGTGAATAAAAACATGTATGACTTAATTATTATAGGAGCCGGGCCAGCTGGTCTTTCAGCTGGGATATACGCTGCTAGAAAACAAATCAAAACTTTAATTTTAACTAAAGATTTAGTTGGCCAAGTGGGCCGAGCTGGTATTATTGAAAATTGGCCAGGAGAGAAAAATATTTCAGGGCCAGAATTAATTAATAAATTTAGAGATCATTTAATTTTATATAATTTAAATATTCAAGAAACTCAAGTAGAATCAGTTAAAAAAAATAATAATATTTTTTTAGTTAAAACAGAAAAGCAAGAATTTGAAACTAAATCTATAATTATAGCGACTGGTAGAGTTCCTAGGTCTTTAAATATTCCTGGGGAAAAAGAATTTATTGGTAAAGGAGTTTCTTTTTGTGTTACTTGTGATGGTACTTTTTTTAAAAATAAATCAGTAGTTGTTGTTGGAGGAGGTAATGCTGGTTTTGAAGGAGCTATTGAATTAGCTAATTACGCTAAACAAGTTTTTCTTTTTGAAAAATCTTTTGAATTTAAAGCTGATCAGATATTACAAAAAAAAGCAAAAGAAAAAGGAATAATTTTATTAAATAATACAGAATTATTAGAAATAAAGGGGGATATGTTTGTTCGAGAAATAGAATATTTTTCCAAAGAGAAGAAAAACCTAAAAATAGAAGGTGTTTTCATAGAAATAGGATCAGAACCTGTTGTTGATTTTTTACATAATAGTTTAGTGGATCTTAATAAAGAAAAAGAGATTCGAATAAATCCCAAAACCTGCGAAACCAAAACCCTAGGACTTTTTGCTGCTGGTGATGTGACAGATATTAAAGACAAACAAATTATTATAGCTAGTGCTGAGGGAGTTAAGGCTTTGCTTTCTGTATATAATTATTTGCAAAATTTTAATACATAAGATAAGGTATATAAAAAGGTCGAATTAAATTAATTTTCGAAAAAAATGAAAAAAATAATAATAATTGTTATAGTAATTGTTGTTCTAGGTGCCTTGGTTTATCTAATGGGTAAAATAACCCCTGTTAACAGTAATGTGGCTGTTATTAAAGGAGCTTGGTTGGGTCAAGAATCAGCTCTGTGTACTTTTGTTCAGCCTGCTGATGAATATTGGCCAGAAGAGCAAGTTTCTGTATATATTAAGGCAGGTAAAATAAGAATGATTACTCAAGAAGAAACAGAAGCAGAGGGGCATATAATTATAAAAGACAATATGGTTTATTATTGGGATAGTTATACAGCTGTCAAAATGCTAGCTCAAGAACAAGAATTGGCTGGAATTCCCTTATTTGCTGATTTGGATAATAAAGAAGAGTTTAATAAAATAGCTCAAGAATATCAGATCAAATGTGAAAAGATTGCTATTGAAGATAGTTTTTTTGATACTCCAGAAGACATAGAATTTCAAGATTATGCAGAAATGATGTCTTTTGACTTAAACTTAGAAGAAAACCTAGACCTAGAAGAACCAGAGGTTGTTGAATAATAAAAATTAAAAAAATATGACTGATACAATAAATGAACAACAAAATCAGCCTATTCAAGACGAAGTAAAAAAAGAGAAAAATATAGGAATGGCTATTTTAGCTTATTTGGGCATTCTTATTATTATTCCTTTGCTTACTGATGCTCGAAAGGAAGCTTATGTTAAGTTTCACATTAAACAAGGATTAGTTTTACTTATTGCCTTTGTAATTAATTCTATTGTTTGGGCTATTCCTATCTTGGGCTGGATAGCTGGATTTATTATTGGAATTATTCTCTTTATTTTATTGATAATGGGGATTATAAATGCAGCTAGTGGGAAAGAGACTTCACTGCCTATTTTGGGCAAATACGCTGATAAATTCAAGATTTAAACAAACAGGGAGTTAGACTCCCTGTTTTTTTATTGAAAAAAGTGATATTATTTAATATATGGAAAAATTAAATAAAATTGTTAATTTTTTAGATGATTATTTGAAAATTAAAGAAATTGAAGATGATTCTTGGAATGGACTTCAAATAAAAGGAAAAGATAATGTTAAGAAAATAGCTTTTTGTGTTACAGCTGGAGCTGATGTTTTTAAAAAAACCTTAAAAGAAAAACCAGATTTAATTATTGTTCATCATGGGATTTTTTGGAAAAAGGGCAATCCATCAGTAAGAGGTTTTAACCAAGACAGAATCAAAATACTTTTAAATAATAATATTTCTTTATATGCCTCTCATTTACCCTTGGATAAACACTTAATTGTTGGTAATAATGTTCAACTTTTAAAATTATTTAAAGCAAAACCAAAAGAATTATTAGGAGGGGTAGGTTATATATCTCAAGAAAAGAAAGTTAAATTAAAAGAGATTATAAAAAAACTAGAAAAAGAATTAAAAACAAAGTGTATTGTTTTAAATTACGGGAAAGAAATTATAAAAAAAATAGGAATAGTATCAGGAGGGGCTCCGTGGAATGTTTTCGAAGCTATTGAAAAAAGAGTAGATCTTTATATTACCGGAGACTCAGCTGATGTTACGGAAACCGTTAAAGATGCCAAAATTAATGTTATTTTTGCGGGTCATTATGCTACTGAAACCCTTGGACTAAAAGCTTTAGCCAAGTTATTAAAAAAGAAATTTAAAATAGAAACAGTTTTTATTGATTTTCCTACTAGACTTTAATGATTAATATTTTACCTTGTATTACTACTACTCATAATTCTAGTTGGGAAAAAAAAATAAAAAACACTAAATTAAAAACAGTAGCTATTTTTTTAACCTGTTTAAAAGATAGAAACGAATTTTATTCTTTATTAAAAAAATCTAGTATTAAAAATATTCCTTTTATTCATATAAGAGGAGACATGAAAACTAAGGAACTTGATTTTTTTGTTGAAAAATATAATACCAAGGCTTTTAATCTTCATTCTGAGAAAGAATATCCTATTTTATATGATTATTCTAAGTATAAAGATATTATTTTTTTAGAAAATGTTTATACTGTTTGGGATGAAAAAGAAATAAAAAATTTTGGGGGTATTTGTCTTGATTTAGCTCATTTAGAAAACGATCGACTTTTAAATAAAAATAGATTTAGTAAAAATAAGAAAATTATTGAAAAATATAAAATAGGATGTAATCATATAAGTGCAATCAAAAAAGACAAAAGAATTGATGAAAAAGGACACCAAAGATATGATTACCATTATCTAGATAATTTATCAGAATTGGATTATTTAAAGAAATATCCTTTAAATTATTTTTCAAAATATATAGCCATAGAATTAGAAAATAATTTAAAAGAGCAAATAAAAATTAAAAAATATATTCTTAAAAATGTTTTTCATTGCTGATTTTCATATTCATAGTAAATATTCAAGGGCCACTTCTGCGCAGATGAATTTAGATATTTTAGATAAATGGGCAAAAATTAAGGGGATTAATGTTTTAGGAACCGGAGATTTTACCCATCCTGAATGGTTCAAAGAAATGAAGAAAAACCTAAAACCAGCCGAACCAGGTCTTTTTGTTCTAAAAAATAATTCTACTAGATTTTTATTAACTTCAGAAATAAGTTGTATTTATTCTAAAAATAATAAAGTCAGAAAAGTACATATTTTAATTTTTGCTCCTTGTTTTGAGATAGTTGAAAAAATAAACGCTCAGCTCAATTGGATTGGTAATTTAAAATCAGATGGTCGGCCTATTTTAGGGCTAGATGCTAAAGAATTATTAAAAATTGTTTTAAATATTTCTCAAGACTGTTTGGTTGTACCTGC
>JAQUNM010000029.1 GCA_028717605.1 Minisyncoccota bacterium | reverse complement strand
CTCATCGGATAAGTTTTTATTTTTGAAAATCTATTTTCTGCGAATAATTTTTCCCAATTTTTAGGGTGAAGGCAATATCTGTGGGTAGGATCACCTAAGACATTTTTTTGGAACGGGTATGGACTGGTGCCAATAAATATACCCCCTTTTTTGAGTAATTTATAAATGATCTTAATCCCCTTCGATGGATCATTAAGATGTTCTAGAACTTCCAATGCAAAAATAAGATCGTATGAATTTTTTCCCCCAATTTCTTCTAAGGCAAGGTTTTCAAAATAGTTGCCTAAGTTCTTATTAGCAAAATTAACAGCATCTTTATCTACTTCAATGCCATGATAATTTTTTATTCCAAAGTCCATAAGGATTTGAGCAAACGCTCCTAACGCGGAGCCAACTTCAAGAACCTCTTTATTTTTATAACTATCTAAATTTACAACCTTATTAATAAACTTAAATTGGGAGAATAGGAAATCTGCCTGCTTGAAGTCAGCTTTAGAAAAAGTTGCTCCGTAATGGTCTTTAAAGTAATCTTTATACCTTTCTTGTGTTCTCATTTTGGCCTACATTTCATAATTTAAGTGATGTCCAAATCGGAATAATGCTCTAATCCATAAAAAAGATAAAAAAAATATTTTAAGCCTGGACTTTTTTTTAATTTAGCCATTAATTTTTTGTCGGAGATTTTTCTTATTTTTCCTTGAATATATCTTCTTTTACTTAAGGTTTCGTTAAGATGAGAGAAATTCCAATACCATGCCTTGCAAATTGATGATGCTTCTGGGAATTTTCCTGTGGTTACGAGTGTCACAAAAGATAAAAAACAAAATAATAAATGGAGGAAAAGCGTTTTTACTAAATTTTGCTTTTCTAAATTTTTAATCAAACTACAAATCCTGTTTTTAAATGAGTGATACTGGGTAAATTTTGAACCTAATTTCCGCGAAGTGCTAGAACCCTTATGGTATATAATGGATTCCGGAACATATAATAATTTATATCCTGCTAAACAGACTCGCCAACAAAAGTCGCTTTCTTCAAAATAACAAAAAAAATCCGGATCAAATAAGCCAATTTTCTTTATAACACTGCTTCGCACCAACATACATGCGCCGCACGCAGAGAAGATTTCTATTTTTCGGTTATATTTTGGATCATCGGGATTTTTACCAAATCCATAGTGATACAAAAAGCCATTATCAGTTAAAAAATCTCCCCCTGCTTGAAGTTTTTTAGAAGGCGATAGGATAATCTTGGGTTGAACTACCGCTATTTTATTATTTTCCTCAATGGCATTAACAAGTTTTTTTAAAAAATTAGGAGTAACGATAGTGTCATTGTTCAAGAATAAAACATACTTTCCTTTTGCTTTTTTAAAACCAATGTTATTTCCCTCCGCAAATCCCATATTGGTCTTATTAAGGATGATTTTGGCAGACGGAAAGTTGTTCTTAATATATTCGACTGACTGATCAGTTGATCCGTTGTCAACAATAATTATTTCCACATTTGGGTAGTTTATTTTTTTTAACGAGGGAAGACAATACGATAGATGTTTTTTGCCATTCCAATTAACTATAATTATAGAAACAAGATGGTTAGGCATATAATTTTATCTGTTAATTTGCCAATGCTGTGTGCATTCTTAATATTTTTTCAGATGTTTAATGAGAAATTCAAATTCTACCGCGGTTTTCATTTTAGTGAATTATGTCTTTACCGGCAAGGCGAAATTTATTTTTCGCTTATTATCTTTTCGAAATTAAAATTCAAGCTACTGCCTAAATTAAAAATTTTATCGCCATCTTTTATCCGGTCTAAAACAAAGTTATAAAACCCACGAGGAAGATTATTTCCAGTGTCTTGGAGGAGTTTCTTATTTTTATTCATTAGCTTTTAACTTTAACTGATTTTTCTAGTTACTTATAGATTTATAAAATCATTTTTGCACAATAACCTTAACCATTGGCCAAAATAATCTGTTAGAATTAGCTGTTCTTATTAAAAAAGGGTGGAGTCTTTTTGGAGCATAATCAAAAACCAATTTTACTTTAAATTTATCCACTTTAACTTTTTTAAAACCCGCCTTTTTATGTATTTTTATAATCCTAGTGGCTCCAATTTTTCTTTCTCCTCCTGGCTGAAAAAAACATAATCATTTTTTTATCAAGTTTTAATAACTCGCGATACAAAGACTCAATATAGTTAGAAATGCCCCCCTTTCTTCTTGGAAGATTCTCGAATTTTTTCCTATTTTCATGGTTTTTTGATATTTATCTTATTAAGACATAACCCAAGACAACAAAGATACGGCAAGATTTCTTTATTTATCATTTTGAGCAATCGCTATTATAAGCTAAAAATAGTTTTAGAAACAAAAATTCATTACTCTTTATAAATTTTAAGGATAGAAGAAAGCTTCTTGCTAAATTTTTTATTGTCGTAACGAAGGAGACTTTCATAAAAAAAATTTATAGAATTTTATTTCCAATCAAAATTTAATTAGTTTTTCACCAACTCAAAATAAATATTCTTGTTTAAATAATCAGAATAAACTAAAATTCTTTTTAATGGTAGCAATAACTTTAAACGTTTTTTAGAAACGTCAACATACCTCCCGACTTCTCTGTTTATTTTTGTAGTATTAACTTCTTTCCAGTTATATTTATTAAGTGGTATTAGGTGAGTAAAATCTTTCCTTATATCTCTAAAACCCCTTAGGGCAAGATAAATAGTTTTAATATAGGAAAAATCCAAAAGAAAAACAGCATACAACATTGTCTGAAAAGTTTTATAAAAGAAATTAAGCAATGTAGTAATTCTCGAATCAAATGGAATATTTTTTTCTCTAAAAGTTATAAAAAGCATCTCCCTTAAATAAAAATAATTATAAAAATTTAAAAGAGATTTGGGGTGAAAACTATAGTGATAATATTTAACATTTCCGCAAACCAAAATTTTTCCGAGACTACTTAGCTTTGATGTCAAAGATGAATCATCGCAATATAAAAAAAGATGAAAATTGTGCAAATCTATTTTTTCAAAAGCTTTTGCTTTAACAAAAAGATAATGGAAACTCCAGTTTCTAACATAAAAGTCTTTATGGTAACTAAGACCAAAAGATTCTGTATGGCTGGGAACAACTGCAACAAGATCAGAGGAACTGTCAAGCTTTTTTTTCATCTTTGATAACCCTAGAGTGTCTAACAGTATTGCATCATTATCCGTAAAGATAATATATTCATATTTATTCCCTAAAGCTAATTCAGCTCCTATTCTTTGCGCTCCGCTACTACCAGTATTTTCTTTTAAAACCACATAATTAATTTGGGGGAAATTTTTAATTAATTTTTTATAATCATTACTTCCGTTGTCAATCAATAAAATATCAAACTGAATTCCTTTCTGCTTAAGTAAATTTTTAATAGTATTTTTGGTAATTTCATAACTATTAAAGGTAGGAATATTAATTTGAATACTGTTTCTTTTATCTATTTTAGATTTATTTATATAATTTAAATAATTCATAATAAAATATTTTAAACAGATAATTGTCTATCTCTTTCTTGAAAAATGTAAGTATTATAAAGGGGATGATCAAAAGCATGTAAAACATAAATAGCGTCACACCAACCAGCTTTGATTATTCTTTTATGAATAAGACCATTTATATTATTATGTTTTTGATTAAATTCTTGAATTGCTAGAAGTTCCCCTGTATAATTATTATGCAACTCTTCATCTGGACCAATTATATCGTCAAAATAGCAAAGTACTCTTGGCAGTATTTTTTGATCTTCTGCATCAAAAATTTTCAAGGCACTAATGGTAGAACTATAAAAATCTAAATCAAAAGCAATAAATCCTATTGGTGCTATATTCTTTCTTAAAAAGGTGGGTACTGTTTCTTTAACATCACCTAAAACTAATTTAGTTGTTTTTTTGATCCTTCTCAGTAACTTTTCTTTCTCCATTTTATAAAATCCCTTTCTCCATACATATACTAAGTCTCTGTAATCCGCCGGTGCTGGTAAACCGACTTCCAAATCAAAACCGTAAACATCAATATTTACGTCAGTACAATTAAAAACTTCATCGGCAATTTTTTCTAATTCTATCAAGCCCCTCCCTCCAGCAACACCGAACTCAATTGCACTTATTCTTTGTATACCAAGATTTTTGGCTTGCTTTGCTGCTTGTAATAAACAATAGGCATAATTAGGACGTTCTACTGCATCTAATTCACTTTTTAATTCAAAAGACCCTATGGGTATCTTTCTCCATAGATAGATTATTATATAACTAGGATGAAATAGTGCTTTTAATAGTAATTTAATTTTCTGATTCATAATTTTATAAACCTACATTAAGGTATTAATTGGTTAAACAAATCTAAAGCCCTTTTTACTACCTGGTCCATATTTAAATATTTATATTCCGCTAGTCTGCCGATAAAATAAACATTTTTAAGTTTTTCTGTTTCATTTTTATATTTTAAATAAAGTTGTTGAGCTTCTGGGGCAGGAAAGGGATAAAACGACTCTCCCCTTGAACACGGATATTCTTTTACAATAGTAGTTCGAGGAATTTTTTGACCCGTAACATGCTTTATTTCAACTATTCTTGTAAACTTATAATTATTGGGATAATTTATCTGAACCCAATCTTGATAAAATTCTTTATTATATGTTTCAAATTTAAATTTTAAACTCCTATAAGGCAGTCTCCCAAATTTATAGTTAAAAAATTCATCTATTGGGCCAGTATAAATTAACTCTTTGTACATAATTTTATTTTTCACTTCTCTAAAGCTTGTATTTAATCTTACCTCAATACCTTTTAAAAGCCTTTCAAATAATTTGGTATATCCATCTTTAGGCATTGCCTGAAAACTATCGTTAAAATATCTATCATCAGTATTTGTTCTTATGGGAATTCTTGCTGTCACTGAAGCATTTAACTTTTTAGGATCAATCCCCCATTGTTTTATAGTATAGTTTTTAAAGAATGCTTCATAAATCTCTTGTCCCGCTAAAGATAAAACTTGTTCTTCGGCATTTTTGGGATTCTTTATTTTTATTCTTTTGGAGTTTAAAAATACCCCTGCCTCTTCTTCTGTTTTAAGGTCAACACCAAAAAATTCGTTTAATGTATTTCTGTTAATTGGAAAGGTATACAATTTCCCATTAATATAACTTCTTATTCTGTAATCAGCAGGAATCCATTCAGTAAATTGCGATAAATAGTCTTTTACTTCTTCAAAATTAGTTCTGAAATAATGAGGTCCATACCTATGAACTAATACTCCTGCTTTATTGTAATAATCATAACAATTACCACAGATGTGTTTTCTCTTATCTATTACTAATACATTTTTACCAATTGAGTGCAGCCGCTCTGCTAAAACTGACCCAGCCAAGCCAGCGCCGACGATTAAATAGTCATACATCATTGGTTTATCCTCCTAACACCAAATAATTCAAAAGCTAATTGAGGAATAAAATAAGTAAAAATCTGACTAAAGGTTGCTACAGCAAACCAAAATATCTTCGGCTTAAATCTAAGAGAAACCATTAAATCTTCTCCCATAGAATCATTTTCGTTTTTAGGTTTTCTTAAAAACTTTAAACCGGCTAAACCTCGGCATTTAAATTCTAATTTTGCCAATTCTGAAATAACATAGCCAGATTTATGTTCTTGATACAAATTTTTGTCCACGGGAGGTTGTTTTATAAACCCATTTGGCGTTGAAATAATTAATTTCTTTCTGGCCAACTTTTCTGCTTTTTTAAGAATTTCATAACCTGTCTTTTTAGGTAAATGCTCTAAAACCTCTATCATTATGACGGCGTCAAAGCTTTTCGGGGAAAAATCTAATTCCTCAATTTTTTTATTTAAATATTTTGTGTGAATTTTCTTCTTTTTTGATTCTTCTAAATAAGGCTTAAAAGGCTCAACCCCAACGCTATATTTTATCCATTCACAATATTGAAGGGGGGATGAAGGTCCGCAACCAATATCCAAAACCGATTCACAATCTTTAAGTTCATTTTGCAAGCAGTAATTAAGAGTGTGAAAAATTCTTCCCCAAAAAACAGATTTATGAAACTTTTCAATTAGTGAATCGATAAAGCTCATTGTTTTTTATTTATTATAACTTATAAGGAAACTCAACTTTTCTAATTTTTCGGGAATAAATATTGTTTTTATACCAGTCTCCCAAGTGAATTAAAATAAAAGGCGGTGTTAATAAAGATAAAAACGAAAACAGCCAAAAAGCAGGAGAAAAAATATTTTTAGGGCGATATTTTAAAAGATAATAAATCTCTCTTAGAGTATAGGAGTAATTATGCCTTGAATAATTTTTAATTTGAAATAAACCTACATAGTTAGTAGCCACGAAATTTTCAATCATTTTTTTCCTGAAATTTTCGTATTTTTTTTCTTTATAAACAGCCTCAAACATATCCACCCAGCTTTTCATTGGCGACTTATCGTAAATCCAGGAAACTTTTCTTGATTGACTACTAGTAATTCTTACGGCAACTAAATAATCTTTTATAAAAAGTACTGGGTGTTTTTTAAAAATTGAGGCAAAAGGGTAAACATGACAGGGAAAAATATCTTCATGGAAGGGAATATCTATATATTTTCTTCGAAAGGCCAAGCCAGAAAGCTGGTCAAGGGTGCTAAACATTGTGATTATATCATTAAGAGGAGATTTAATTGTTAAAATTGTATCTTTTTTGTCACTAATTCTTTTTTTAATTCTCACCGGTTTTTTAATATCATCATAAAACCAAAAATAAGGCCTTGTTACTACTCCAATATCTTCAGAAACTTTAAAAGCGTTATAAGTTTTCAATAATGCACCTTCGGCTAATATATCATCCTGTCCCATTAAATAAATAATATCTCCCGTTGCTTTTAGTCTTAGACTCTCTAAATTTTTTGAATATCCTAAGTTTTTATTATTGACTAAAATCTTTATTCTCTTATCTTTTTTTTGAAAATTTCTTACTAACTCGACGGTATCATCAGTAGAACAATCATCTCCTACAATAATTTCAAAATTATCAAAGCTTTGGCTTAAAATACTTCGTAAAGTAGGGGAAATTACCATGACCCCATTATAGACGGGCATTAAAATGCTGAATTTTAGATTATCTTTTTTTTTCATTTATTCCTTATTTAACTATTTTTTCTAAAATATAATTTATCCCCACCATCACTCGCAAAAAATACATTCCTCCAGTCAAAACTGGATGTGCCAAAAGCTTTTTCAACTTGCCGTCCTCTAAAAACACCCAAAAATAACGGTACCATAAACCAAATTGCTTTTCAATATCTGGGTCGTCTTTACCCCACTTT
>JAQUNM010000028.1 GCA_028717605.1 Minisyncoccota bacterium | reverse complement strand
GTACAAAATGCGCTTCTGCCCATGCAATTCGTCTCACGCCCGGAAAAAATAAAAACCGGTACGTTCGAACCGGTCAAAACAGGCACTATTAAAGAGAAAAGCGGAGCTTTTGGCTCCGCAAATCCCATATGGCTCCGGGGATAGGATTCGAACCTATAACCATCTCGTTAACAGCGAGCCGCTCTACCGTTGAGCTACCCCGGAAAATATTTTCTATTATAAAAGAATTATTATTAAAAATCAATATTCTCTTAATTTTTTTAAGTTTTCGTGATCTCTAATTCTTTCTAAGGCTTTGGCTTCTATTTGTCTTATTCTCTCTCTGGTTACACCAAATTCTTCTCCCACTTCTTCTAAGGTATGGGTTACTCCATCTTTTAAGCCAAACCTCATGGCTAAAATTTTTTGTTCCCTTGGGGTTAAATCAACTAAAATTTCTTGTAATCTTTCTTTTAATAATGTTCTTCCTGCTTCTACTGAAGGAAGAATTACTTTTTCATCCTCTATAAATTCAGCCAAGATACTATCATCCTCAGCGTCTCCAACAGGAAGCTCTAAGGAAACAGGATCTTGAGATATTTTACTTATATGATGAATTTTTTCTACTTCTAACCCCATTTCAGTAGCTATTTCTTCTGGTAAAGGATCTCTCCCTAAGTCTTGTAAAAGTCTTCTTTTAACTTTGTTGTATTTAGAAATAGTTTCTACCATATGGACAGGAATTCTAATTGTTCTAGCTTGATCAGCTAAGGCTCTCGTGACTGCTTGTCTAATCCACCAAGTAGCATAAGTAGAGAACTTATAACCTCTTCTCCAATCAAATTTTTCTACTGCCCTAGCTAATCCTAAGTTTCCTTCCTGGATTAAATCTAATAGAGTTAAATTAGGAGATTTACCAACATATTTTTTAGAATGGATACTACTAATCTTAAGTTAGCTGTAGCTAAATTTCTTTCTGCTTCTTTATCTCCTTTTTCAATTCTTCTAGCTAATTCTTTTTCTTGCTCAGGGGTTAAAAAATCAACTTTTCCAATTTCTTTTAAATAAAGCTGAATTGAATCAACCCTAACATCTTTAATATTTTTTACAGGAGAAAGAAAGGTTTCTTTCTCTTTTTTTATTTGCAAATACTCGGTTGTACTTTTAACCATTATACCTTCTCGTTCTAATCTGTCGTATAATCTCTCTAAACCTGTTATGTCTTTTTCTAAATTTGGAAAAGAAAATAAAATTTCAGATATAGTAACAAACCCCCTAGCTCTAGTTTTCGTAATCAAAGACTCTATATGTTCTTCTGGGAAAAAATTCTTTTTTTTACTAGGTCTTTTTTTACTTATTTTCTTAATAGGTTTTTTCTTAATAGGTCTTTTTTTAATAGATCTTTTGGATTTTTTCTTAATAATCTTTTTAGTTCTTTTGATTATCTTTTTTTTCTTCAAAGGTTTTTTCTTAATAGATTTTTTGGCCATATTATTGGTAAAACTCACAAAGAGTTTGTGATAATTTATTAAATTCTTTTGTTAGTTTTTGAGCGCTTTTATTATTTTTTTCTGCTTCTATAATTTTTGCTGATATTTCGTTTAACCTTTCCTTCAAGCAAATTATTTTAAATTCCTTAAAGCATTCTTCAAATTCTTGATTAATATTTTCTAAAAAATCCTCTCTTTCTGCCCTCAAGTATAATTCGTTAAGTTTTTCGTTTTTTTTCTTTGTTTTAATAGATTTAATAATCTCTTTATCAGAAAAAAGATCAATATCTTCTTTGGCTAAAAAGTCAGGATTTTTAACTAATAAAAGTAAAATTCTCTGCTCTAAAAGTTTTTTTCTATTATTAGCTGGTTTTAACGTAACTATTTCTTCTTCCTGTCTTACTATAACTGGTATTTTATTCAATTCTTGGAAGATATCTTCTTCTTTAATTTTTAATTCTTCGGCTAACTTTTTAATCCAAAAACTTTTTTCAATGTTGTTAGGAATTTTCTGTAATACAGGAAGAATGTTTTTGACAATAGCTTTTTTACCTTCTATGGTATTTTTATCGTATTTAGAAAAAGTACTTTCTAAATAAAATTCATAGATAGATTTTGCTTTCTCAACTAGATTAAACCATTCTTTTTGATTTTTTACAACAATATCAGCTGGGTCTAATCCTTGGGGCATTAAAACTACCTTTATTTCAAATCCCAAAGACTGCGCCATTTCTATACCTCTTTTGGTGGCTGAATCACCAGCTAAATCCATGTCAAAGGCAATAACAAGATTATTAGTGTACCTTTTAATAATGTTAAGCTGAAAAGAAGTCAAGGCAGTTCCTGATACAGCTACTGTATTGTTAATGCCTACTTGATGACTCATTATAACATCAATATATCCTTCGGTTAAAATACAGTTATCTTTTTTCCGAATAAAGAGAGAAGCCTTATCTAAACCATATAATACCCGACTTTTGTCATATAATAGAGTAGCTGGAGTATTAATATATTTAGCTGTATCTTTTTCTAAGAAAACTCGACCGCCAAAACCAATAACTTGTTTTTGAACATTAAAAATAGGAAACATTATTCTGGCTCTAAATCTATCGTAAAATTTATCCTGGTTTTGTAAAGCTAGCCCAGCTTCAACTATTTCTTCTCTCTTATACCCTCGACTAATTAGAAAATCGCCCAAAGTTGACCATTTCTCTGGAGAATAACCTATTTTCCAATCTTTGATACTTTTTTCCGTAAAACCTCTTTTTAAAAGATATTCTTTAGCCTTTTTTCCATTTTTACTTTGCTCAAGATAAGCTTGAAAAAAAACGCAAGCTAGTTTGGTAATCTCTTCTAGTCTTTTTCTCTTGCTTTGGGTTTTAGGATCTTGTTTTTTAAGAACCACCCCAGCTTTTTGGGCTAATATTCTTAAAGCATCCGGAAATTCAATTCCTTCTATTTTCATGACAAACTTAAAAATATCACCCCCTTCTCCACAAGACCCAAAACAATGCCACATTTGCCTAGCTGGAGAGACAAAAAAAGAAGGAGTTTTTTCTGAATGAAATGGACATAAGGCTCGATAATTGATTCCGGCTTTTTCTAACTTAATATAGCTTTGAATAATTTCTACAATATCAAGCTTATTTTTGATTTCTTCTACAACAGAGTCTGTCATAGTAATATAGTATCATAAAAAACAAACACGAGCAATTGACATAAAAGCCCTATAAAGTAAAATAGAATAAATGATTAAATACTATCAAAATCTAAGAAAAAAAGCTGAAAATATCGCTAAAAAGGATATTATTTTTTTATTTCCTAAGAAAAACAAAAAATTAATAAAAAAAATACTTAAAAAAGGAAGTAATATTAATAAAGATTATTATCTTTTAGCTGAAAAAACAAAGAAAACCAATTATATTTGCCCAGAAGCAGAATGGATTTTTGATCATTTTTACTTAATCCAACAAAAATGGACCGAATTAAGGTCTGATTTTGATATAAAAAACTTCCTTCTTTTGCCCCAAATAGGAAGTGGCCCCCTAAAAGGATATCCTCGGGTCTATAACCTTATAGTCCAACTACTAGCTCATTCAAATAATAAGGTTGGCTCTAAAGAATTAATTAACTTTTTGAATGGTTATCAACGTCAAAATCACCTTTCTTTAGCTGAATTATCTTTTTTACCTCAAATCATTACCCTAGAATTAATCTTAAATTTTCAGAATAAAATCAAAGAAACTATTGAAAAAATTAATCAAACAGATAAGGCTAATAAGGTCTTCAAAAACCTCTTTGCTAAAAACCAAGGAGATATTCGTCAGTTCATTGATTCTTTGGCTAAAGAAACAAATACTCAAGAAATATATTATATTGAAGCCTTATGGCAAAAACTAGAAGGAGATAAAATATATCATCGTTTAGTTAAAAAATGGCTACAAAGTTACTTAAAAAGTCAGGGCACCAATATTATTACTATTCTGCACGAAACAAGAAAAAAAACTCTTTTTTCAGAAGAATTCTTTGCTAATACTATTGATACATTAAAATGGCTCCCTAACACTGATTGGCCAGATTTGATTGAAAAAATAAGTATAGTAGAAAGAATTTTGCGCCAAGACCCAGCTAAGGCTTATTATTGGATGGATGAAAAAGGTAAGGCGTTATATCAAAAAAAAGTTCAAAATATAGCTAGAAAATTTAAAATAAAAGAAGCTATTATAGCTAAAAACATAATAGCTTTAGCCAACTCTAATACTGAACCCAAAAACCATGTTGGTTATTTTCTTTTTAAAAAAGGATATCAAGATCTAGAAAGAGCTTTCCAATATCAAAGAACTTTTTTAGATAAATTAAAAAACTTTATAATTAAGACAAAAAGTTTTTGGTATTTCGGCTGTATTTCATTTTTTACTCTTTTAAGTCTTTTTTTAGTTATTCCTTTTCTACCTAATTTGAATTCTTTCCCAGGAATTTTTTCTTTAATTATTGCTTTTTTCTTAGGAACAGAAATATCTATTGTCTTAGTAAATCATTTAAGCTCTAAAATTATTCCTCCTAATGTTCCTTTCAGATTATATTACAAAAGATTGCCGAAAGATTATAAAACTTTAATAGTAATGAATAGTTTATTAGACACGAAAAAAAGGATTGATTCTGTTATTGATAACTTAAAAATTAATTATTTAAATTCGCAAGATCAAAATATTTTTTATGGATTAGCTTTTGATTTTAAAGATTCTGAACAAGAAAAAGAATTAAATGATAAAAAAATATTAAAATATGCTCAAGAAAGAATTGATGAATTAAATAAAAAATACTCTTATAGGTTTTTTTTGTTTTGTAGAAAAAGAACGTGGAACCCAATAGAGAAATTATTTATGGGCTGGGAAAGAAAAAGAGGCAAGCTTTTAGAATTAAATAAATTTTTGCTTGGATATCAAAATACTTCTTTTATTATTCCCAAAAATATCCCTCTTTTTTTAAAAAATATAAAATATATTATTACTCTCGACGAAGATAATATTATTCCTAAAGAATCAGCTAAGCTTTTAATTGGTAGCCTAGCTCATCCCCTGAACAGACCTGTTATTAATAACAATCAAGTAATAAGTGGCTATTCAGTAATTCAACCCCATATTAGTATTAGGCTTAAAGATGCTCAAAAATCTTTATTCGCTAAAATTTTTTCTCTTCCTACTGTAATTGATCCTCACACCCACGCTTTGTCTAATGTTTATCAGGATATTTTTGAATCAGGATCCTATGTTGGTAAGGGAATTTATGACTTAGCTGTTTTTTCCAAGGTTTTAGAAAACAAAATACCAGAAAACATGGTTTTAAGTCATGATTTACTAGAAGGTTCTATGGCTAAAACTGGCCTAGCTAGCGATATTGTCTTCTTTGAAAGTTTTCCTAGTCAATTTACCACTTATTTTTGTCGTTTACATCGCTGGATCAGAGGTGATTGGCAAATTATTAATTGGCTATTTCCAAAAACAAAAAATGCCCTGGGAAAGAATGAAAAAAATACCTTATCTTTTTTAGACAAATGGAAAATATTTGATAACTTAAGAAGAAACATTCTTTCTATTGTTTTTATCTTTGGCTTTTTAATCAGCCTGCAAATTAGGTCATTGCCTCTTTTTATTTATACCAGTTTAGTTTTTGCTTTACCTTTAATTCTGCCTATTCTTTCTTATATCTTTAAAAGACATAAACATATTCCTTTTTCAAATTTATACTTAAGGCTAAAACAAGTTATCTTGACTGCTTTAGCTCAAGTTTTTCTTAGATTAACTTTTCTTATTTTCTATGCTTATACTGAGCTATCAGCTTTTCTCCATTTTTTAATAAAGAAATGTTTTCTTAAAAAGAAATTTCTTGAATGGCAAACTTATCAAGAATTAGTTTTCAAGATTAAGGGGACTTTTTTAGAAACTCTTTATATAATGATTATTCCTTTTTCCCTTTCTTTTGTTTTTTTGGTTTTTGTTTTAATTAACAAAAATATATTTTTTTATCCTTTGTCTTTTCTTTGGTTTTTCAGTCCTTTGTTTGGCTTTTTGATTAGTCAACCCATAAGTTTTGACCCTAAAATAAATATTAGAGAAACAACGCTTTTGAGAAACTGGGCAGCTAGATCATGGGCTTATTATCAAACATTTGTTAATAAAGAAACTAATTTTTTACCCCCTGACAATGTTCAGACTAATAAAGTATACTATTATACTTCTCCAACTAATATTGGCGCATATTTTTTAGCTATGAGTAGTGCTTATACATTGGGTTATTTAACCTCTTCAGAATTAGTTAATAAAACAACTGAATGTTTAAAAACTGTAAAAAGCCTAAAAAAAGAAAAAGGTCATCTTTTTAACTGGTATGATGTTAGAACAATCGAACCTGTTGAACAAAAATATATTTCTAGTGTAGATAGTGGCAATTTTGTCGCTAGCTTATTTGTTTTAAAAGCATGTCTACAAAATATTAATAATTTTTCTCTTGAAAAACTAAAGCAGGGATTAAAAGATTATCTTTTAATAATAAGAGAAATTGCTTTAAAAAATATCCAAAATAAAGAAAACCAGAAGCTTTGTCAAGAAATCAATAAATATTTAAAAGAACAAAGCATTGTTAAGTTGTCAACAATAAGTTTAGTATTGACTGATTTCCAGGGAAAAACCCGTGATAAAGAATTATTATTCTGGTTAAACTTTACCAGGGAAAGAGCTGAAGTTTTTGCTAAAAAATCAATTTTCAACCAAGAATTAGTAAAAAACAACTTAAAAGATATAGAAGAAATTATTAATAATACTAATTTTCAATTTTTATATAATAAAGAAAGAAATCTTTTTCAAATAGGATATAATCTTAAAACTAATAAAAAAGATATTGCTTGCTATGACCTGTTTGGCTCAGAAGCTAACATTACTAGCTTTATCAGTATTGCTTTGGGTCAAACTGAACCAATCCATTGGAAAAAACTTAATCGTACCTTGATTAGTTCTAATAAAAAACTAGTTTTGCTTTCCTGGGGAGGATCTTTGTTTGAACACATAAATAATCTTATTTTTTTTCCGATTAAACCAAATAGTCTTTTACAAGAAAACGGAAAAGAAGTTATTAGAGCCCATATAAAATATGCTAGAAAACTGAAAATTCCTTGGGGAATGTCAGAGGCTGCTCATTTTGCCACTGAAACTAGCGATGAAATACATTATCGAATATTTGGCCTTCCTAATATTGGTGTTAAAAGAGACTTAGGACAGTATAAAATTGTTTCTCCGTATTCTTCTTTTATTTCACTCTGTTTATTTCCCCAAAAAACAATCAAGAATCTTTTGAGATTAAAAAAGAAAGGGGCTTTTGGCCAATTCGGTTTTTATGATTCTATGGATTTTAATAGTAAAAGAATAACTCCTGCTTATTATAGTCATCACCTTGGGTTTAGTCTGGCTTCTATTTGTAACTTCCTTGAAAAAAGAGAAATTCAAAAATTATTTTCTGATAATTCTATAATTGCTGCTTCTGAATATCTTTTAG
>JAQUNM010000027.1 GCA_028717605.1 Minisyncoccota bacterium | reverse complement strand
TCTTTCTCTGCTATTATTTGTTCATTTTCTGGTGTTTCTTTTTGGAGAAAAAAGAATAAAAAAGATAAAATAACAATTAGAATTATTATTAAGATAATTATTATTTTCATTCTGTTCATATTAGTTTATTTTATTCTTTTAAGAACCTTTGTCAAATGTTGATTTTAAACTCATAATTCTTTGATATGACTTTTCTATATCTTTTTCTAAAATGATCCCGTTTTTAACTGCTTCGAATATAGCTTGTTTTGCTCTTTCTCCTGCTTTAGAATCATAGTTTTGCCCATTATTAGAAATTATTAAAAGATCATTTCCGGCTTTTAAAGCTAGAACAACTGCTTTTTCAAATTCATAATTACTAACAATAGCCCCCATATGCAAATCATCTGAAACTATTACTCCTTCAAAGCCCATCTCTCTCAACTTTTTTATATGTTTAGAAGACAAAGAGGCCGGGAAATCAGAATCAATATTTTTATTAAAAATATGAGCTGTCATTATCATTCCTTGATAACCTTGTTCAATTAATTTTTTATAAGGGATTAATTCTTGGTCTTGATAAGTATCAGTAACATCAACTATCCCTAAATGACTATCATGTAAAGAACTACCATGACCTGGAAAATGTTTCAAAGTAGTAATAATACCTTCGTGTGCTTTTAAAAAAGCTTGAGCCAAAAGAAAAACCTGTTCTGGTTCTTTAGAAAAAGAACGACCCAAAGAACCAATAATAGGGTTTTGAGGATTAATGTTTAGATCAATCACTGGGGCAAGGTTTAAGTTGAAGCCAATTTCTCTTAATTTTTGAGCAATACTTTGAGATGTTTCTTGAACCTCTAAAATATTGTTTAATTCTTCGTGGCCCTTAAATGAAAAAAACTTTTGCAGTCTATTAACTTTTCCCCCCTCTAAATCAATAGTTATAAATAAGGGTATTTCTGAGTTTTGTTGTAAGTCTTTAATTAATTTTTTAACCTGCTCTAAGTTATCAATATTCCTGGGATAGGTTTTTAGAGAAACATCATAGTCAAAAAAAATTATTCCTCCTGGCTTTATTCTTCTCAAAAGATAATCTAAATCTTCAGAATATTCTGTTCCCCTAAAGCCCAAGATAAGCATTTGACCTATTTTGTCTAAAAGTTCTTGGTCGTTTTTTTCTTTAAAAAGAAAAAAAGGAATTAGTAATAAAATCAAGATTAAAATTAAATATTTCATTCTGTTATTTTTCTTAAATTGCAAAAATAACAATTTTTGTTTTCGCATTTCTTATCCCAAAAAGAAAGATTAATAATTTCTTTATAAACTGACCTAATCATTTCTTTTAGTTCTTTAACATCTTGCTCTTTAATTAAAAAAGTTTCTTTTTTCAGCCTTTTTTTCTCATCACATTCAATAAAGTCAATTTCTCCTAAAATCATATTATATTTTTTCCTTTTATAATTATCCAATAATAATTTATAAAAGATTAATTGTCTTTTAATGTCACCCGTAGAATTTTTTGTTTTTCCTTGAATATAGTTTCTGGTTTTTTCTTTTCCTGTTTTGTAATCTATTACTTTTACACCATTTTCTTAAAACTCTAATTTATCAATTTTTCCTTGTAATTTAATAGTATCCACTAAAACTCCAGAAATATTTAATTCTGTTAAAACATTAAAATTATGTTTTTGTTTTAAATATATTTTTAAAAACTTCTGTCCTCTTTCTAAAAATCTATCTAAGTCTTTAATTGGTTCTTTTTTTAAATAAAAAGAAAATCTTTCTAAAAGATCACCTTTTTGATCAAAAAAATCCTTTAGGGCTTTATGAATAGCTGTCCCATACATTTGATGATTTTTCTTGGCTTGAGGAATTCTTAATAAATTAAGATAAAAATATTTCCAAGGACAAGAAAGATAATTATTTAAACCAGTGACAGAAAGACCTCTCTTTTGAAAAAGCTCTTGAACCATTTTTTTATCTTTCAAGCTTTCTTTAGATAATTTTTTAGAAATAAAAATATTTTTTTCTGGTATTTCAAATTCATTAGTTTTCAGAAGTTTTTTATTAATGTCTTTTAAAAATAAACAAGGTAGTTGTTCTTTTTGTTCTAAGTCTCTTTTAAAGTAAGAAATAAAAACCTGTTTTCTAGCCCTGGTTAAGGCAACATAAAATAACCTTCTTTCATCTTCATTAAAGTTTTGTTCTTGGATTTCTTTTCCCGTCAAAGAAAAAACGTTCGGAGAAAGCTTTAAATGATTAACAATTCTTTTATTCCCCCAAATACCATTATTCGCTTTTATAATATATACATAATCAAATTCTAATCCTTTAGCTTTGTGAGCAGTCATAATGGTTATTCTTTTTTTCAAAACAGATTTTTTCTTAATTAGAATTTCATATTCTTGTAATAAATCTAAATAATCCAAGAACTCCTTTAAACTAGCTTGCTTATTCTTCAAAACAAAAGATTTAATTTCATTAAAAAAAACATTAAGTTTCTCTAGTCTTTCTTTATCTTTTAAGGCATAGTTTAAGTACTCTGTTTTATTTAATAATTTTTCAAAAAAATCGAGTAAATTATAGTTTTTAGAGTCAATCACCAAAGAAGCAATAATTTCACGAAATTGATTAATTTTTCTATCTTCTTTCTTAAAATAAATGCTTAGAGGATTAATATTTAAAAAATCAATGTGCAAAGCCTGAAAAAATAATTCTTCTGACTTAAGGTCATTAATCAACCTTAAAAGAATAATAATTTTTTTAATATCAAAATCTTGTAAAATATCTAGATCAGAATCAATAGAAAAATCAATCCCCCTTTTTTTAAAGACTTGCGCAATAGAAAAAACATCTTTGTTCTCTCTTGCTAGAATAGCTACTGTTCCTTCATAAGGAATATTCTGACTAATATATAGCTCTTCAGACAAAGGGTCAGGAAATATATTTAAGGCTATTTTTTGTTCGAAATTATTGTTAGCTTTTAGTTTTAAGCTAGGAATAATATTGTTAGTAGCGTTCAAAATTATTCGAGAAGATCTATAATTTTCTAAGAATTTGATTATTTGACAATTAGGATAAAGTTTTTGAAAATAAAAAAAATTTTCTAAAGAAGCTCCCTGGAATCTATAAATAGCTTGTTTTTCATCTCCAACTACAAAGATATTAGGATTTTTATGAAAATTACAAAGCTTTTCTAAAATTTTATTTTGAGCATTATTAGTATCTTGGTGTTCGTCAACTAAAAAATATAAATACTTTTCTTGAATTCTTAATAAAAACTCTTGATCATGAGAAAGCTTATCTAAAACAAACATAATCATATCATCATAATCATAAAGATTCAGCTCTCTTAGCTTCTCTTGATACAGTTGATAAATCTTAGCTAGTTCTAGGTTTTTCTCAATTCTTTTTAATAAAGCTTGATATTTTCCTTTTAATATTTTTTTAGTATAAAGATCAGGTATATTTTTAAAATTTTTCTTCTCCTTTTTAATAATCTCGGAAAATTGCTTAACACTTACCCCTTCTCGCTTTAAACATTTAATATCATTATTAATTAACTTAACGTAAAAAAAAGATTTATTAAATGGTTTTAAGTATTTGAATTTATTCTCGTTTATAATATCTTGAATAATTTTTATCTGTTCTGGCTCTGAAACATTATTGGAATTAATTAATAAAGGAAATTCCTCTGAATATTCCTGAATAAGGTAATTGCAAAAACCATGAAAGGTAAAAATAGAAACCGAATAGGCTTCACTGCCAATAATTTGAGCCAATTTGTTTCTCATAGAAACCACCCCAGATTCAGTAAAAGTAAGCGCTAAAATATTTTCAGGATTAATATCTGTTTTTTTTAAAATATTAGCTATTCTTAAGGTAAGTACTTGAGTCTTCCCAGTACCAGGACCAGCAATTACCATAATTGGTCCCTCTATCATGTCTATGGCTTTTTTTTGCTCTTTATTAAGTTTCATTTACATTTTCTTTAAACAAGAAATATTGAGAATATTTAATCCTTTTTCCATAATTATAGAAAAAGCTTTTACCAAATAAAGACGAGCCTGAATAGTTTCTTCATCTTTGGCTTTTAAAACAGGACAAGAATCATAAAACTGATTAAAACTTTTGGCTAGTTCATAAACATAATTAGTGAACAAGCCGGGATTAAAAGATTCAGCTGATCTTTGCAATACTTCTGAGTACGTACTTAATTGACGAATTAAAATAATTTCTTTTTCCAATAATAATTTTGAAAAGTTAGGATTTTTAAAAAGCTTAGCTTTTTCTAAAATACTTAAAGCTCTAACTAAAGAATACTGACAATAAGGACCAGTTTTACCTTCTAGGGCTATTGATTTTTCAAGATTAAAATGAATATCTTGCTTGGGCTGAATTAAAAGCAAATTAAATTTAATAGCTGATAAAGCAATTTCTAAAGAATTATCCTTAAGGTCATATTTTTTTTCAACTAATTTTTGAATATCATCTACTAAATTATCAGCGTCTATCACTTTTCCCTCTCTTGATTTCATTTTACCCTCAGGAAGATAAACCATACCATAAGAAAGGTGAAAACATTTTTCTGCCCATTTATATCCCAAAGATTTTAAAATATAAAATAAACATTTAAAATAATAATCTTGTTCTAGTCCAACAACGTAAATTGATTTATTGAATTTAAAGTCTTTATATTTTAAATTAGCAATACCCAAATCCTGGGTTAAATAAACACTGGTTTTATCTTTTCTCAAAACAGTAATCTTCTTCAAACTTCCATCTTTGTTTAAACCAAATTCTTTTTCTGGTAAATCAAATAAAACATCGCCTTGTTTTCCTTTATAAAAAATACCCTTTTTAATACCTTTTTCAATAATTTTTTTACCTAATTGATAAACTTTGCTTTCATAGTATGTTTTATCAAATTCTAGCCCTGTTTTTTTATAGGTTTGTTCAAATCCTTTATAAACCCAGTTATTCATTTTTTTCCAAAGAGCCAATATTTTTCTATCTTTTTGTTCCCATTTTCTCAACATTTCATGAACTTCTTCTCTAAGTTCAGGAGTTTCTTTTTGAGAATACATAACATACCAATAACCTATAAAATGATCTGGTTTCATGCCCAGGCTTTCAGGGGTTTGTCCTTTGCCCCATTTTTGATAAGCTAGCATGCTTTTGCAAATATGTTCTCCTCGATCATTAATTAAGTTTATTCTGCTAACTGAATAACCCAATTCTTTAAATATATTAGCTAAGGTCATGCCTAAAAAACCATTTCTTAAATGGCCAACATGAAGAGGTTTGTTAGTATTAGGAGAAAGATATTCTAAAATTATTCTTTCTTTGTTTTTTTTTACTCTTTTATCTAATATCTCTCTAATAATTGATTCAAATAAAATAGGTTTTTTTATAAAAATATTAAGAAAATTATTAATGATTTGGGTTTTTTCAATAAAATCACAATCTAAATCATTATTCTTTAAACCATAAACTGCTAAATCTCCAAATTTTTCATCTAAACAAACTTTCAAAGTAGCGTTTTTATCTAAATTTTTGAGAATTAATTGCTTTATTTCAGAAAAATACATATTATTCAATTTTATCTAAGATTCAAATATTTGTCCAATGTTTAATAATCGAAAAACTCTTTTATTTTACTCTTTTTGCTGTATAATAAAAACATGCTAGATATAAAAGAAATTACTAATTTAGTTAAGTCTTTTTCACCAGAAGATATAGAATTAATATCAAGAGCTTTTAATTTTGCCAAAGAAAGACACGCTGATCAAAAAAGATTCTCTGGTGAACCATATTTTATTCATGTTTTTGAAACTGCTAAAACATTGGCTGAGTTAGGCATGAGTCCTATTACTATCTCGGCTGGTTTATTACACGACGTAATAGAAGACGCCAAAGCAGAAGAATCAATTATTGAAAAAGAATTTGGACCAGAAATACTTTTTTTAATAAACGGAGTAACTAAATTAGGAAAAATAAAATATCGAGGGGCTGAAAGACATAAAGAAAGTTTAAGAAAGTTTTTTGTTGCTGTTTCTCAAGACATAAGAGTGATTATTATAAAACTGGCTGATCGACTTCATAACATGAAAACCCTGCAATATCTTCCCGGATCCAAACAAGAAAGAATTGCTAAAGAAACCTTAGAAATATATGTCTCGGTTGCTTACAGAATGGGAATTAGAAAGTTAAGTCGCCAGTTAGAAGATCTAGCTTTTCCCATTGTTTATCCTAAAGAATATGAAAAAACAAAGGCTTTAGTTAAAATTAAAACTAAAAAGGAGTTTGAAAAACTAAAAGAATTTGAAAAATCAATTAAAAAAGCTCTAGCAAAAAATAATATTACTAAGTTTACCACTGACTATAGAATAAAAACTTTTTATAGTATTTATAAAAAACTATTAAAAAAAGATTGGAATATTGAAAAAATTTATGATATTGCTGCTTTAAGAATAATTTTACCAGAAATTAAAGATTGTTATAATGTCTTAGGTATTATCCATGGCGTTTGGCAACCCTTACCAGGAAGAATAAAAGATTACATTGCTTTTCCAAAACCAAATGGTTATCAAGCTCTTCATACCACTATTTTTACTGGCTATGGCAGTATTATAGAAATTCAAATTAAAACAAAGCAAATGCATCAAGAAGCAGAATATGGAATTACTTCTCATCTTATTTATAAAAAAGAAACAAAAAACAAATTTAGCCCAAATTTTTCTTGGATTAAACGTCTTTTGCCAATGAAAAAAAGAACTTCTTTATCAGAAGAAAAAATAAATTTTAATGATATTCCTAGTTGGATAAAAGAGCTAGTAGAGTACCAGGCAACTAAACAAGATTCTGAGCAAGACCTAAAAGATGATTTTTTTAAACAAAGAATATTTGTTTTTACTCCCAGAGGAGATGTGATTGATTTACCCATTGATTCTACCCCAATTGATTTTGCCTATACTATTCATTCTGATATAGGAGATCACATTAGCGGAGCTAAAATAAATGGTAAAATGGTTGCCTTAAATACTAGTCTTAAAAATGGTGATATTATAGAAATACTAACTAAAGAAACAAATAAACCTAGCCAAAAATGGCTTGAATATGCTAAAACAGCTAACGCTAAAAAACACATTAAATCGTTTTTACAAAAAAAGTAATGTTTAATTCAATAGAAAGAGAAAAACAAAATTTATCTGTTAAAGAAGTACAAGAAATAACAGGTATTGTTGATTTAGGCCCCCAACATCTAGATAAAATCAACTTAGATAATATAGAAGAAATAATAGAACAAGGCGAAAAAGAAATTAAAAAAGAAAGACAAAAAATAAATTCCTGTCTTTCTTTGTCTTTATTAGAAATGTTTCAGGAAATTCAAAAAAGATCTTCTAAAAGCCACGCTATTCAATGCTCAGTTAACAGCATTGAAGATTTTAAAATGTTAGAGAAGCAAATAAATAATGAAACAGCATTAACTTTTCTAAAAAGACACATTAAAATGAAAGAGATATTAACTCAGCTTTACAAAATAGATATTATGAGAAGAATAGGAACAGCTAAAAACGAAAAAGGGGTTTTTGAAAAAGGATTGCTTAA
>JAQUNM010000026.1 GCA_028717605.1 Minisyncoccota bacterium | reverse complement strand
TTGAAAATATTTGGCAAGAACAAGATAGTGATTATCCAGTGCTGAAGTGGCAGATAATAGAACCAGAAGAAGAAGATAAGATTGTTTGCCCCAATGAATGGGAATCAATGTTAACCGAAATAGGTGTTTCTTTTTTTATTAAATCAACTGGTTATTTTAAAGATACAATAAGGGCTATAGGCGTTTCTGTTTATTAAAATGAAAAAATCAGATGCTAAAAAAAGAATTGAGAAGCTTAAAGAATTTATTAATCACCACAGGTATCTTTATCATGTTCTAGATAAACAAGAGGTTTCAGATAATGTTTTAGACTCTTTAAAAAAAGAGCTTTTTGATTTAGAACAGAAATTTCCAGAATTAATCACCTCTGATTCTCCTACTCAAAGAGTAGCGGGAAAGGCTTTAGAAAAGTTTGAAAAGGTTAAACATAAACAAGCTATGCATTCTTTAAACGATGCTTTTTCGGAAAAAGATTTGCAAGATTGGTTAAAAAGGATTTCTAAGTTAACTGATCAAAAGCTTGATTTTTTTTGTGAATTGAAAATAGATGGATTAGCAATAGAATTAATCTATGAAGAGGGAATATTAAAAACAGGGTCTACTAGAGGAGACGGAATTATTGGAGAAAACGTTACTCAAAATTTAAAAACCATTGAAGCAATCCCTTTAAAATTAAGAAAAAAAATAAATGTTTCTGTTAAAGGAGAAGTATTTTGTCCCTTAAAAGAATTTCAAAAAATAAGCAAAGAATTTTCTAATCCCAGAAATGTGGCTGCTGGTTCTTTGAGACAGCTAGATCCTGGAATAACAGCTAAAAGAAATTTAGATGTTTTTTTCTATGATGTTCATCTAGAAGCAGAAACTCATTTTCAGAAACACGAGTTGTTAAAAGAACTGGGTTTAAAGATAAATCCCTATAATCAATATTGTAAAGATTTGAAGCAAGTAATGGATTTTTACAAAAAAATAGAAGCTAAAAGAGATAAATTACCCTATGAAATAGACGGTATAGTTATTATTGTTAATAATAATGAAGTATTTGAAAAACTGGGAATAGTGGGTAAGGCGCCACGTGGTTCTATTGCTTTTAAATTTCCAGCCAAACAATCTACTACTATCTTGAAAAATATTAGAGTACAAGTAGGAAGAACAGGAGTAGTTACTCCAGTAGCTGAATTAGAACCTGTTTTATTGGGTGGAGCTTTAATATCTAAAGCTACCCTACATAATAAAGATGAAATTAAAAGATTAGGGGTTAAAATAAAAGATACAGTAGTTGTTCAAAGAGCTGGAGACGTTATCCCAGATATTGTAAAAGTAGTTAAAGAATTAAGAACAGGTAAAGAAAAGTCTTTTTCAATGCCTGAAAATTGTCCTTTTTGTTTAAAACCCCTAAAACAAGAAGATGTTATTTTAAGATGTATTAATAGCAAATGTCCTTCTAAAAAAAGGAATTATTTTTATCATTTTGCTTCTGTTTTAGATATTCAGGGTTTGGGCAGAAAGATTATTGACCAATTATTAGATAAAGGATTAGTTAGAGATCCTTCTGAACTGTTTTCTTTAAAAATTGGTGATTTGCTTCCTTTAGAAAGGTTTGCTGAAAAATCAGCCCAGAATATAATTCAGGCAATCCAGGAAAAAAGAAACGTTTCTTTATCTAAGTTTATCTTTTCTTTAGGTATTCCTAATGTAGGAGATAAAACAGCTCAGGATTTAGCACATGAATTTAAGTCTTTAGATAAACTAGAAAAAATTAGTTCTGAAGAGTTAGAAAAAATTAAAGACATAGGTCCAGTAGCCGCTAGATCAATTGAAAGCTGGTTTTTAAAAAATAAAGAATATTTAAATAATTTAAAAAAATCTATTAAAATTAAAAAAGAAAAAAAGCAAAAAAATATTACTTTTGTTTTAACTGGGTCAATGAATCTCTCTCGAGATAAATTAAAAGAAAAAATACATTCTTTTGGAGGTAAAACAGCTAGTGCTGTATCTCGAAAAATTAACTATTTAGTAGTTGGTAAAAACCCTGGTTCAAAAGTAGAAAAGGCTAAAAATTTAGGGATAAAAATTATCTCAGAGTTAGATTTATTAAAAATGATATGAAATTTCTTTTGCATTTAAAAAAAATGGATTGGGGTTTAAATATCTGTGCTGTTTTATTATCAATTATTGGAATTGTTTCTTTATATAGTTCTGGATATTCTTTTGAAAAACAAATTGTCTTTTTAATGATAGGTCTTTTATTAATGTTGGGAATGAGTTTTTTTGATTTTAGAATCTTGAAAGATAATTCTTATTTGATTTTAATACTTTACTTTTTATTTATTTTATTATTAGTAGGATTATTTTTATTTGCTCCCCAAATAAAAGGAGCAGCTAGGTGGTATAGATTTGGTTTTATTTCTTTTGACCCCCTAGAATTCGGTAAATTGGTTCTAATTATCTTATTGGCTAAATATTTCTCTTCCAAGCACGTGGAAATGTATAAGCTGCAGCACATATTGGTTTCTGGTTTTTATATTTTTGTGCCGGCTTTATTAATTTTTCTTCAACCTGATTTTGGTTCTGTTTTAATCTTGATTGTTTTGTGGTCAGGAATACTTTTGGTTTCGGGTATTAAATTAAAGCATTTTATTATTTTGATTTTGATTGGTCTTATTTTATTTTCTCTTTCTTGGTTATAT
This sequence comes from Minisyncoccota bacterium, assembly GCA_028717605.1. Lineage (GTDB taxonomy): Bacteria > Patescibacteriota > Minisyncoccia > Minisyncoccales > GWA2-38-27 > PWMZ01. The sequence continues at coordinate 5,002 of JAQUNM010000026.1, read as the reverse complement.
TTCTTAAAAGATTATCAACGATCACGAATTATAAATTTTTTATCCCCAGAAATAGATCCTTTAGGTGCTGGTTGGAGTCAAAGACAAGCTAAAATCGCTATTGGAGCTGGTGGTTTTTGGGGTCAGGGGATAAAGTCAGGTAGTCAAACCCAACTTGGTTTTTTACCAGAGCCTCATACTGACTTTATTTTTGCTGCCATTGCTGAAGAATTTGGTTTTTTAGGAGTATTTATTTTATTTCTTTTCTTCATAATCTTGATTCAAAGAATAATAAAAATAGCTCTTTTTTACGAATCTAATTTCATTAGGCTTTTTTCTTTAGGCTTAGCTATTGTTTTAATCTCTCAATTTATCATTAATATTGGAATGAATCTTGGCCTACTTCCTGTAGTAGGACTTCCTTTAATTCTGGTTAGTTATGGCGGTTCTTCTTTAGTCTTTACTTTTTTAGGATTAGGAATTTTACAAAGCATTAAATTGCACGCTTGACAATATTTTTAAAATATAATATTATTAAATTTAGTTATAACTTGAGCAATATTTTTCAGTGCATTTTTTATTTAAATAAAAATTAATTTATTCTTCACATTATCCTATTAAAATAGGATAAGTTGTTTTTTATTATGAAAATTAAAAACTTTTCAAAATCTAAGGTTTCTTTACCTCTTCCTTATTTATTAAATTTACAAAAACAAAGCTGGGATTGGTTTTTAAAACAAGGATTAAAAGAAATTTTTTCTGAAGTTTCTCCTATTAGAGACTATACTAAAAAAGAATTAGAGCTTTGGTTTGAAGATTACAAATTAGATGAACCAAAGTATAAAACAGATTTAGAAGCTAAAAAAAATAATGATTCCTTTGAAGCTTCTTTGAGAGTAAGAACTAAATTAGTTAATTTAAAGACTAAAGAGATCAAAGAACAAGAAATATTTTTAACTGATTTACCCTTGATGACAGAAAGAGGTACTTTTGTGGTTAATGGAGTAGAAAGAGTGGCTATTGGCCAACTTATTCGTTCTCCTGGTGTTTTTTTTACTAAATCAAATTATGGTTTTGGAGCCAAGGTAATTCCTAATAGAGGAGCTTGGTTAGAGTTTGAGACAGAAAATACTGGTGCTTTAATGGTTAAGATTGATAGAAAAAGAAAAATTGCCGCCACTGTTTTATTAAGAGCTTTTTTAAATTTAGATACAGAAAGAATTAAAAAAGAATTTCAAGACATTATTAAAAATTCAGAGATAGATTATATTGAAGAAACCTTAAAAAAAGATACTTGTAATAATCCTGGGGAAGCCTTAGTGGAGATATATAAAAGATTAAGACCAGGAGATTTAGTTACCCCAGAAACGGCCAAAGAATTAATTGACAATACTTTTTTTAATTTTGAAAGATATGATTTATCTAGGGTGGGTCGATGGAAAATGAGAAAAAAGATTAAAGAGTTAGCTACCAAAGATGATAACAAAATTGAAAAACAAGATAGAGTGTTGTGTCCTCAAGATATTCTGCTTATTATAAAAGAAATTTTAAAAAAGAATATTAATCCAAAAGCGAAACCAGACGAAATAGATCATTTGGGTAACAGGAGGGTAAGAACCTTAGCTGAGTTTTTGCAGAACAGATTAAGAGTAGGATTAATGAGAATGGAAAGAAATATTAAGGACAAGATGTCTACTTTAGATACAGATATGATTGTTCCAGCTCAACTAATTAACTCTCGGCCAGTTATGAGCGTGATTAAAGAATTTTTTACCTCTTCTCAAATTTGTCAGTTTATGGATAATGTTAATCCTTTATCAGAATTAGAACACAAAAGGAGATTATCAGCTACAGGACCTGGGGGCTTGACCAGAGAAAGAGCTGGTTTCGAAGTAAGAGATGTCCAGCCTTCTCATTATGGCAGAATTTGTCCTATTCAAACACCAGAAGGTCCTAACATTGGACTAATTAACCAATTAGCTTGTTTTGCCAGACTAAACGAATATGGTTTCATTGAAACTCCTTATTTCAAAGTAGAAAAAGGTAAAATAACTTCTAAAATCCATTATTTATCTGCTTTTGAAGAAGAAAATTATAACATTGTTCACGCTGGCATAGAAATTGATAATAAGGGATTGATTGTTAATAAAAAAGTAGAAGCCAGAATTAAGGGTGAGCCAGGCTTGATGGAAAAAGAAAAAATTGATTTTATCGATGTTTCTACTGAACAAAGTATTTCCATGGCTACTTCTCTAATTCCTTTTTTACAGAATGATGATGCTAATAGAGCTTTAATGGGTTCTAATATGCAAAGACAGTCGGTTCCTTTAGTAAAACCAGATGTTCCTTTAGTAGGAACTGGAGTAGAAGAAAAAATAGCCAAAGATTCTGGCCAGATAATTTTAGCAGAACAATCAGGTAATGTTTCTTATGTTGATGCTGATTGTATTAAAATAAATAATAAAGAATATAAGTTAAACACTTTTTTAAAAACTAATCAATATACTTGTTTTCATCAGAAACCAATTGTTAAAAAAGGAGATAAAGTTCAAAAAGGAGAAGCCTTAACTGATGGTGGTTCTATTTCTAATGGTAAACTAGCTCTAGGCCAAAATGTTTTAGTTGCTTTTTTATCTTGGGAAGGTTGTTCTTTTGAAGATTCGATTGTTTTATCAGAAAGATTAGTGAAAAATGATATTTTTTCTTCCATGCATATTGAGACATTTATTTGTGATGTTAGAGACACTAAACTTGGTCCTGAAATGACTACTTGTGATATTCCTAATGTTTCAGAAGAAAAACTAAAGGATCTTGACGAAGAAGGGATTATCAGAATAGGAGCAGAAGTTAAACAAAACGATATTTTAGTGGGCAAAATATCTCCCAAAGGAGAAGCTACCCTAACAGCTGAAGAAAGATTATTAAGAGCTATTTTTGGAGAAAAAGCTAAGGATGTTAAAGATACTTCTTTATTAATGGAACATGGTAAACAAGGAAGAGTAATAGGCGTGAAGATATTTTCTAGAGACCAGGGTCATAAATTAGAACCAGGCGTTATTAAAAGAATTGAAGTAGAAATAGCTCAATTAAGGAAGATACAAGCTGGAGATAAGTTGGCTGGTAGACATGGTAACAAAGGAGTAGTGGGGAAAATAGTACCAGAAGAAGAGATGCCTTATTTAGAAGACGGTACTCCTGTTGACATTTTATTAAATCCTTTGAGTGTTGCTTCTAGAATGAATATTGGGCAAATTCTAGAAACTCATTTAGGTATGGCAGCTAAAAAACTTAATTATATATCAGTTACGCCTTCTTTATCAGGAGCTGATGAGTTTAATATTAACGAAGAATTAGAAAAAGCCGGCTTACCAAAAGATGGGAAAATCACTTTATTTAATGGGAAAACAGGAATTCCTTTTCCTGAAAAAATAACAGTTGGCTATATTTACATGATGAAATTGATTCATATGGTTAAAGACAAACTTCACATGAGATCGATTGGTCCTTATTCTCTAATTACTCAACAGCCATTAGGAGGAAAGGCTCAGTTTGGTGGCCAGAGATTTGGAGAAATGGAGGTTTGGGCATTAGAAGGATATGGGGCAGCTCATGCTTTGCAGGAAATTCTAACCATTAAATCAGATGATGTTCAGGGGAGAGTGTCGACCTATGAAGCTATTTTAAAAGGAGAAAAAATTAAAAGCCCTAATATTCCAGCTTCTTTTAATTTATTAGTTAATGAGTTAAAGTCTTTAGGTTTTTCTATAGAAGTGAAAGAAAAACCTAAAGAAATAAAATAATATGCAAGTTTTAGACTTACAAGCCATTAGAATTAAATTAGCTTCGCCTGATGATATTTTAAGGTGGAGTTGTGGGGAAGTAACCAAACCAGAAACTATTAATTATAGAACTCAAAGAGCAGAAAAAGATGGTCTTTTTTGCGAAAAGATTTTTGGTCCAGAAAAAGATTATGAATGTTATTGTGGAAAATACAAGAGAATAAGATATAAAGGAATTGTTTGTGATAGGTGTGGAGTAGAGGTAACTAAGGCCGCAGTAAGAAGAGAAAGAATGGGTCATATCAAGTTAGCTTGTCCAGTATCTCATATCTGGTTTTTAAGAGGTATTCCTTCTAGAATAGGAATGATTTTAGATGTTCCTATGCAAAATCTAGAAAAAGTAATTTACTTTGCAGCTTATATAATTACTAAAGTAAACGAAGAAGCTAAAAAAAGAATTTTAGATGATATTGATAAAGAATATAAGGCAAAAGCAAAAGCAGATTCAAAAGAAAAATTCAAAGAATTAAGAGATCAGGCCAAAGCAGAAGTAGTAAATATTCAAATTCATAAAATTCTTTCTGAGGTTGAATACTATGAGCTTTCTCTAAAATATGGAGAAGCCTTTGAAGCTGGGACAGGAGCCGAAACCTTGAGAAAAATTTTCAGTCAGATAGACCTTAAAAAAGAGATAGAAAAAATTCAAAAACAAGTAGAACAGGGACCAGCTACTAATAGAAAAAAAGTTTTACAAAGATTAAGGGTTTTTCAATCAATAGAAGCTGCAAGTTTAAGACCAGAATGGATGTTTCTACAATATATTCCTGTTTTGCCCCCTGACCTAAGACCCATGGTTCAATTAGATGGTGGTAGATATGCCTCTTCTGATTTAAATGATTTGTATAGAAGGGTTATTAATAGAAATAATAGATTAAATTATTTATTAGAAATAAAAGCCCCAGAGGTTATTGTAAGAAACGAAAAAAGAATGTTGCAAGAAGCGGTTGACGCTTTAATTGATAATACTATGAGAAAAGGTATTGTTACTACTGCTACTACTGGTGGCAAAAGGCTTTTAAAGTCTTTGGCTGATATGTTAAAAGGAAAACAAGGGAGATTTCGTCAAAATCTTTTAGGTAAAAGAGTTGATTATTCTGGAAGATCAGTTATTGTTGTTGGCCCTGAACTAAAACTTCATCAGTGTGGTTTACCTAAAAAAATGGCTTTAGAACTTTTTAAGCCTT
>JAQUNM010000025.1 GCA_028717605.1 Minisyncoccota bacterium | reverse complement strand
GTTTCAGAATATGGTAAGTTTATAAAAAAAATAATGGAAGGCGGAACAATAATGCAGAAAAATTTTTTTGTTACTGTCCCTTTCTCTTCTTTAGAAATAAAATCTAAAAAAGATAAAGAAGAGCAAACTGATGAAAAGTTTCAAAGAAATAAGGCTCAATTATTACAAAGAACAGAGTTTGTTATACTGGGATTAAGAGGCTGCGGACTACAAGCCATTCCTTTAAATAGCTTAGAAATAATAGAGCTTTTGTGGAGTTTACACCATGTTTCAGAGGCAGAATCAGGATACTTCCCTGAGATACCACCAGAATTAATAAAATGAAATTACCATTTTTAAATAAAAAAACCATTCCTGTTATAGAGCAAGAAGGAACAATAGAAATAATAGACCTTATTTCTCCTTCTTTAATTGAAATTAGCCAAAACAACCTTAAAATAGGAGAGGTTTTGTCTAGAACCTATTTTATCTTTTCTTTTCCAAGATATTTAACCACTGGCTGGATGTCTCCAATTATTAATACTAACCTACCAATGGACATTTCTTTTCATCTTCATCCTGTAGACACCTCCACAGTGTTAAAACAATTAAGGAAAAGAGTTACTGAGGTCCAAGCTGATTTATCAGAAAGACAAGAAAAAGGATTAATTAGAGACCCTTCTTTAGAGATAGCTTTTCAGGACTTAGAAGATTTGAGAGATAAACTTCAATCAGCTCAAGAAAGAATGTTCCATTTAAGCTTATATATTACTGTCTTTGGCAAGTCAGAAGCAGAGTTAAAAGAAGTAGAAACAGAGATAAGGTCAGTATTAGAATCAAGACTAATTTATTTAAAACCTGCTCTTCATCAACAAAAAGATGGCTTTATTTGCACTTCTCCGTACGGTATTAATGCTTTAATGATTTCTAATGCCATGAATACAGCTCCTCTTTCTAGCACGTTTCCTTTTGTTTCTTTTGATTTAAGTTCTGGAGATGGCATTCTTTATGGTATTAATAAACACAATAGCTCTTTGGTTTTATTTGATCGATTTACTTTACCCAATGCTAATGCTTGTATTTTTGCTGTATCTGGTTCTGGTAAAAGCTATGCTGTAAAACTAGAATTACTAAGATACTTAATGTTAGGAGTAGATGTTATTATTATTGACCCTGAAAACGAATATAGATTTTTATCAGACGCGGTAGGTGGTTCTTTTTTTAATATGTCTCTATCCTCTAGTCATCATTTAAATCCTTTTGACCTTCCCCAACCAGGAGAAGATGAAACAGCTGAGTCTGTTTTAAGATCTAATATTGTAAACTTGGTGGGTTTAATAAGATTAATGCTAGGAGGTCTTAGCCCTGAAGAAGATGGTATTATAGATAGGGCCCTAAATGAGACTTATGCGGCTAAAGATATAACCCCTGAAAGTAATCCTCTTTTGTGGGGGAAAGAGCTTCCTTTCCCAATAATGACTGACTTCGAAGATATTCTTTTAACAATGGAAGGGACTGAATCTTTAGTAAGAAGATTACAAAAGTTTACTAAAGGAGCTTACTCTAATTTTTTCAATCACCAATCAAATGTCCAAATAAATAATCGTTTAGTCGTTTTCGGTACCAGAGATATGGAGGAAGAATTAAGACCAATGGCTCTTTTCACTGTTTTAAGATATATTTGGAAAACCATTACTTCCACTCATAAAAAAAGACTTTTAGTGGTAGACGAAGCTTGGTGGCTAATGAAAAGCGAGGATAGTGCCTCTTTCTTGTTTGGCACTGTAAAAAGAGCTAGAAAGTATTGGTTAGGAGTAACCACTATCACTCAAGACGTTAATGACTTTATGAAGTCTTCTTATGGACAACCAATTGTTACCAATTCTTCTTTAATAATGTTACTAAAACAAAGCCCAGCTACTATTGATGTCGTGCAAAAATCCTTTAGTTTAACTGATGAAGAGAAAATGCTTCTTTTAGAATCGCCGATAGGAGAAGGAATCTTCTTTGCTGGAACTAAACATGCTTTAATAAGAATCATTGCCTCTTATACTGAAGACCAAATTATTACTACTTCTCCTGAAGAAGTCCAAAAGATAAAAAGAGCTAAACAAGCTTATGAATAAAGGTTTTTTCAGCCCAACCATTATTTTAATGATTCTTATAGCTTTAATAATGGACACGATAAGCCTAGTTTTATTACTAACAGGGCTTGATCTCCTTAGTTTTTTAAATATAATAGGTGGTTTTTTCTTAGGAGGATTAATGTTCGCTCATACTGGTACGTTTTTAAAGAAAAAAGACTCTAAAAAAATAACCGAAGAAATAAGCAAAAAAATTATTAAAAAATTAGGATTAGCTTCTTTAGGTGAAATTATTCCTATTATTGGTGGAATAATTCCTGTCTGGTCTTTAAGTGTTTATTCTCATTTAAGAAACTCTAAACAGGCCGAATAATAACTTTTCTTTCTTTGCTTTCTCCAATGCTTTCGGTTTTGATATCTGTTCTAGAAGCTAATTCTAAATGGATAATTCTTCTCTCGTAAGCAGGCATAGGATTCAGAATCTTTTCTTTTTTAAATAAAGCTACTTGATCGGCAATAATTTGGACTGCTTGTTTTAATTGCTCTTCTTTCTTTTTTTTGTATCCATTAATGTCTAAATGAAGGTAGAAAAACTGACCAGTTTTCTTCGCAATAATCTTTTTTAAAAGATACTGGATATCATCTAATATCTCTGTCAACCCGAACGCTTTCAAGTTAACATAAAGAATATTTTCTTGAAAAGAAATTTCCTCTATTTCAGCATCAATAAAACTAATAAATTCTTTAATTATTGATTTAGTTTCCTCCATTTTTTTTAAAAATAATTTTTTGTTGTAATATTGTAAAAACAGTAGTAATTATCCAGTAAAGACCTATTGCTGAAGATAATTGGAAAAGAATTGTTATTGTGAAAGCAGGAAAAAAATATTGCATTTGTTTTTGCATTAAGGAAGCCATGTCTTTTTGTTTTTTAGGCACAGAAGGAGTTGTCATTTTAACTTGTAAAAACTGCAAAACACCAGCTAATACGGCTATCAACCAAAAAGGACTGGCTAAATCAATAAAGCCCAGAAAAAGAGTATTAATTTGTCCTGGATTTTGCACAAATGAATATAATCCTTGCATTGTTTCTGGTTCAAATCCAGCTAAAAAAACCCTAAAAAGAGCAATTAAAATAGGGAGCTGAATTAATAAGGGCAAGCAACCACCAAAAGGGTTAATGCCTTGTTTTTGATAAAGTTCCATCGTGGCTTTTCCTTGGGCTGCTTTGTCGTTTTTGTATTTTTCCTGTATTTCTTTAATTTGAGGAGCTAATTGAGTAAGTTTTTTTTGCGACTTAATCGCCTGAGTATTTAAAGGATAAATAATAAACTTAATTATAATGGTTAAGATGATTATAGCTAAACCAATATCTTTAAAAGCAAAAGTATTATAAATAAAAATTAAAGCATTAAAAAGCGGCTGATGTAAAATAATATAAAAAATATTCATGGTAAATCTATTCCTCCTTTGTTAAGAAAGTGACATTTCCTAATTCTTTTCAGAAATAAGCACAAACCTTTTATTTCTCCATATTTCTCAATAGCTAGACAATAATATTCTGAACAACTAGGAAAAAACCTACAATGGTTGGGCAACAGTGGGGAGAATAATATTTGATATAGTTTTATGATCTTTTTCATAATAATTTTGCCCTCTGTAATATTTGGTTTAAAGACATTTCTTCTTTTTCTTTTAAAACAATCAACACAACGTCTTTACCTTTTTTAATATCAGGTAATAAAAATTTTATTAAGTGCCTTAGTTTTCTTTTAATCCTGTTTCTATTAACCGCCTTTGGACAAACCTTTTTACTTATTATTAAGCCGAACCTTGTATAATCTAAATCATTATCAATGGTCCTTAAACAAAAAGAATCTTGCTGAATTTTTTTTCCTTTTTTAAATACTTTTTCAAAATCCTTCTTTTTTAACAAGCGATTTTTATAAGGCAACATTTTTCCTTTTTTTTCTTCTTCTGCTGTTAAGGGTTTTTGAAGATCTGCTTCTAAAACCGTGTGTCTTTTTCTTTTTTCTTTTTTTTATTGTCCCCATATTTTTAGTATAATATTAAAATTAATTTTAGTCAATTTAATTAACAAAATATCCCCAGTTTATTAACAAAAATAAGAGGGGTTTGTATTTTTAATTTAAATAGTTTATGTTATTATCAACTAATATGACTAATCAAGAACTTTGGCAAGCAGTTCTCGCTCAAATACAAATAGACCTTTCTCCGGCCAACTTCTCTACGTGGTTTAAAAATACTGATATTATTAATATTGAACAAGAAATAGCCCAAATTGGGGTCCCTAATTCTTTTGTTAAAGAATGGCTAGAAAACAAATACCATAAAAAGATATTCAAAATTTTACACGAAACAAATTCTGGTATAAAGAATATAGAATATATTGTTAAAAAAACTAATTTAAAGACAGATTCTAAAAAACCCAACACAGTTATCGAAAATCAACTTACTCTACAAGAATTAAATAATAATAAAGAGACTAATTTAAATCCAAAATATCTTTTCGAAAATTTAGTTGTCGGTCCTTTTAATGAGTTACCTTATGCCGCTGCTACAGCTGTGGCTGAAAACCCTGGAAATATATATAATCCCTTCTTTCTTTATGGAGGGGTTGGATTAGGAAAAACTCATATTTTACAAGCTATCGGCAATCAAATTGCTAAAAATTTTAAGAAAAAGAACATCAAATATATTTCTTCTGAAAGATTTACTACTGAATTAATTTCTTCTATTCACAACAGAACAGTTGAGGATTTTAAAAATAAATATAAAAAAATTGACGTTTTAATTATAGACGACATCCAATTTTTATCAGGAAGAGAAAAAACTCAAGAAGAGTTTTTTCATATCTTTAATATTTTATATGAAAAAAATAGACAAATAATAGTTTCTTCTGACCGACCACCTAAGTCTATTTCTTATTTGGCTGAAAGATTAAGGTCTCGTTTTGAAGGAGGAATGACCGCTGACATAAGTCTCCCTGACTTAGAAACAAGAATCGCTATTTTAAAAGCCAAAGCAATAGAAAAAAACACTGATTTTTCAAATGATGTTTATAATTACTTAGCTTCTTTAGTTAAAACAAATATTAGAGAACTAGAAGGAGCTTTAAATAGGTTAATAATTCAACAAAAAATGAATAATAACCTAAGTCTAGAAGAAGTAAAAAAGATTTTAAAAGGTATAACTTCTTCTCCTTTAAAAATTATTACCCCTAAAAAAATAATAGAAACGGTTGCTGAGTTTTTTGATTTAAAAGAAAAAGATCTTTTAAATAAATGCAGAAAAAAAGAAATTGTAAGGCCTCGCCAAATAGCTATGTATTTATTAAGACAAGAAACCAAAAATTCTTTTCCTTTTATAGGAAGAAAATTTGGAGGAAAAGACCACACTACCGCTATTCATGCTTGTAAAAAAATAGCGGAAGAAATACAAAAGGATAAAAAACTAGAAGAAGAGATTTTTTTAATTAAAGAAAGATTGTTAAGTTCTTCTTAAATAATTGTTTAAAAAGTGTTAATAAAAAAACCAAAATACTAATCCCCATATTATTCCTTATTTAACTAACTAAATAAAATAAATACAAATTAAATTAAAAAACATCTTATTCACATTACTAATAATAATAAAATAATAAAAATATATGAAATTATTAATATTACAAGAAAAATTAAAACAAGGTTTAAACGTTGTTTCAAAATTAACTCCTAAATCTTTAACCTTGCCAATTTTAAATAATATTTTACTAAACACAGAAAAAAACTTTTTAGAATTAGCCTCTACTGATTTAGAAATAGGAATTAAATACTATATTTTAACTAAAATTGAAAAACAAGGAAAAACAACTATTCCTTCTCAATTGTTTTTTAATTTTATTAATTTATTACCTAATAAAAATATTAACATTGAATTAAAAAAAAATAATCTTGATATTGTTTGTGAAAACTATAAAACTCAAATTAACACTATTTCAGCTGATGAGTTCCCAATTATCCCCATATTAAAAGAAACAGAAAATATTACAATTGATAATTCTTTGTTTTGTGAAAGTTTAAAACAAATAGTAGATATTGCTTCTTTATCTAATTCAAAACCAGAAATTTCAGGGGTTTATCTTTGTTTTCAAAAAAATCAATTAATTATTACAGCCACCGATAGTTTCAGGTTAGGAGAAAAAAAGATTTTCTTTAAAAAACCAAATCTTTTAAAAAAAGAGTATTCTTTAATTCTTCCTCAAAAAACTATTAAGTATTTGATTAATGTTTTTTCTGAGAAAACAGGAGAAATAAAAATCTCTTTCTCTTTAAACCAAATTATGTTTGAATCTTCTTTACAAGAAACCCCCCACCCTGAAATCCAATTGGTTTCTAAATTGGTTGATGGGGAATATCCTAATTATCAAGAAATTATTCCTAAAAAATTCACTACCGAAGCTGTTTTTAAAAAAGAAGAATTATTAAACCAAATTAAATCAGCTAGTTTGTTTTCTAAAAAAACAAACGAGATTAAAATAAAACTTAATATTAAAAAAGGAGAAATGGATATTTGTTCGTCTAATAATGAAACAGGAGAATATCAGTCAACCTTAAAATCAAAAATAAAAGGCAAAAATGAAGAAATCATTTTTAATTATAAGTTTTTAATAGATGGACTTTTGAATATTAAAAGCTCAGAAGTTCTTTTTGGTTTTAACGGAGACTCAGGGCCTAGTGTTCTAAAACCAGTAGGCGACCAAAGTTACATATATATTGTAATGCCTATAAAAACTTGACTTTTTTGTCATTTCGTGATTTAATTAATATATTAGAACTTTAACAATTTTCTTAACATACAAAGGAGGTAAAAAATGGACAGAAGATGGAATATCTTTTTTTGGAGCTTAGTTGTTCTCGCTTCCCCTTTAATTATTGGTTATTTATTTGGGCCTGGTTGGTTTGTTTTGGGATTAAGCATTGATTGTTTTCTGTTTTGGCTGTTTAAAAGAACCTGGTGGGCAAAGAATAACTTTATGTACACATTTGTTTCAGAAGGAACAGCAAAAATTATCACCAAAGACAAAGGGTATGTCAAAACTCTTATTAACTGGAAAGATCATATTTTAAATAAAGATGGCGAAGTAGTGGATCAGCCAAAACACAGAAGAAGAAAAGGTGGTTTGTTCTTTTACGGATTCTGGCCTATTTACGATGTTTTAATTTATGCTTTCTCCTGGGAAGATGAGAAAGGATTTCACGCTGAAAGATTAATTGATTATGTTTTATTGAAATCAGCAGTATATGTAATTTCAGTGAAAGACGTTGAGGATAAAAATCTTTTCCCTTTAGATATTGATTTTTATTGCAAAATAAGGGTTACTAATCCTTATATTGCAATATATAATATTCAGTGGTGGCTGCCTTCAGTTACCACACGGATTAAAAGCAGGATTAGAGGAATTATTAGTACAAAGATTTTTAAAGACTGGTTGGATAACACACAAGAGTTAGCAGATATGGTAGAGGGAGATAGAGACAAAATATATCAAGAATTTGGAGTCTTAATTGAGGGTGTTAAAATAAAAAACATTAATCCTGCTAGGGAGGATCATAAGGAGGCTTTAGCTAAAGAGAAGAAATCAGAAATGGAAGGAAGGGCAATTAAGGTTTTAGCGAGAGCAGAAAGAGAAAGATTACAAGAGATAGCAGAGGCTATGAAGGGCGACGACACCACAAAACTTCTGAGGATTTTGGAGGCAGTAGAAAAAGGTAATAGCAACTGGATTTTACCTCCAGAAATAACTCAGATAATCAAAGGTTTTTTAAGTAAATAAGATTTAAAAAAAGAGGAGAAGAAA
>JAQUNM010000024.1 GCA_028717605.1 Minisyncoccota bacterium | reverse complement strand
TGATCAATTACCTGGGTTACTTAAGATTAAAAAAATTTCCCCACCCTTTATTCTCTATACAGATGGAAAAAGGTATCCTGACAAAGCAGGATTATCAGGGTGGATTCCTTTTATTACCCCTGAAATTAATTTTTATTCTGGTGCCTCTATTCATACACTTTCTCCAACAAATTTTATTTCAATTGATATTTATAGCTTTAAGAAATTTGATCCAGAAAAAATAAAAAAATTTACGAAAAAAATGTTTGGTCCTCAGAAAATTGAAGTAAATTTTTTTCTAAGAAGTAAACTTATTATTAAAAAGCAAACTCAAAATAGAAAAAAGAAATAATGGTTTCTTCAATTTTAATTTTGCCAATTTTAACGCTAATAATAATTCTTTTTTTAGCCCTTGTTGTTTTTTTTGCTGATCCTAATAAGGAAACCAATAGGGTCTTTTCTTTATTTGCCCTTTGGGCAGGCTTTTGGGTGTTCTCTGTTTTTATGGCCGATTTTTCTAAAAATCTTGATAGCGTTCTTTTTTGGTCGAAGATAAGCATTCTTGGTCCTGCTGTTTTTTCTCCTATTCTTGTTTATCTTTCTTATATTTTTCCTATAGAAAAGAACAAACCTCGGAACTGGCAAATCTTTTTATTATTTTTACCAACTTTTACCTTTATATCTTCCTGGTTTATGGATATAAATATTAAGAAAGTCTGGTTTGAACCATGGGGGTCTAATTTTACCCCTGGTAGTCTGTATTATCTCCTCGTTTTTTTTATTTTTTCTTATTTTGTCTTAAGTTTTAAAAATTTTTATAAGTCATACAAATTTCTTTTTGGTAAAGAGAAAAAACAAATTCGTTTTGTCTTTTTTGGTTTTTTTACAGGGGTAATAATCGGCTTAACTACGAATGCAATTTTACCTATTTTCGGCTATGCTCAATTTAGTTCAGTTGGCCCGGCTTTTTCTGTTATGAGTTTAGCTGGTTTTATTGCTTATAGTATTACCGCTAATCAGCTTTTTAATATTAAGGTTATTTTAACTCAAGTTTTCGTTTTAATAGTTTCTTTAATTTTACTTTTTCAAATAATAATTGCTCCTTCTACTGGAATAATAACCCTAAATATTGGTATTTTTATTTCGTTTTGTCTTTTTGGTTATTATCTAGTTAAATCAGTTATTAAAGAGGTTAAACTAAGAGAACAAGCAGAAAACTTAGCTAAACAAGAAAAAGAGTTAAAAGAAAAAGCAGAAAGCCTAGTTCATGAGTTTGAAAGATTAGACACAGCCAAAAATCAATTTATCATGGCTACTCAACATCATTTAAGAACCCCTTTAACTTCTATGATAGGATATATTGATTTATTATTATCTGGGAGTTTTGGTAAAATTCCTCTTAAAATTAAAGGCGTACTCTTAAAGTTTCAAGCTTCCACCTCTAGATTAGGTAGGACAATTAGTGAATTTTTAGACATTTCTCAATTTCAGTTAGGAAAAGAAGTAGTTTCTTTAGAGCCTAACGTTGACATAACACCTATTTTAGAAGAAATGGAACAAGAGATAAGCTTTGAAGCTAAAAATAAGGGAATTTATTTTAAAGTAGAAAAATCAAACATTCCTTTAATTGTAGCTGACAGTAATAAACTAAAAATAGCTTTTTTTAATATTGCTGATAATGCTATAAAATATACTATAAAAGGTGGGGTAAGCGTATCAAGCAAAGTGTTGGATAATAAACTTCAAATCATATTTAAAGATACTGGTATGGGCTTAACTCAAGAGGATAAAGAAAGTCTTTTTACAAAACTTTTTGAAAGAGGGGCTCAAGCACAAAAAGCTTTTGCTACAGGAAGAGGAATAGGACTTTATCTTTCTTATCAAATTATCAAAGCCCACGGAGGAAAACTTTGGGCAGATTCAGAAGGAAGAAACAAGGGTTCTATTTTTTATATTGATTTGCCGATTAAATAGCTTGCTATTTTATTTTTAAGTAGTATAATTAATAATATGGAAAAGAAAATTTTATTAATAGAAGATGACTTTGCCATAATAGATATTTATAAAACCGTTTTAGAAACAAATGGTTTTGATTTAGAAGTAATTACTTGGGGAGAAAAGGCTTTGGAAAAGATAGAGAAAGTTAAAGATAGAAAAGAGCCAAAGTCAGATATCGTCTTATTGGATTTAATATTACCCGACATGAATGGTATTGAAATTTTAAGGAAAATTAAAGGACAGGAAGAAACTAAGGATCTTCCTGTTTTTATTTTAACCAATTATGACAGTAAGGACTTGGCCAAAGAAGCTAAAAGCTTAAACGTAGAAGACTTTATTCTAAAAACTGACTGTACTCCTTCGGAATTGATAAAATTAATTAAAAAGAAACTTAAACTAGATTAGTAGAAAATAATACCAAGGGATTGACAATTTTCTTTTTTTGTTTTACTTTTAAAAAAGTTCTTTTAAATAATATTAATTTTTGGAAGTAATTCAATAAGGAGAAAAAATGAATAAATACATTGTTACCGAGAAAGAATATAAAGAAATAGGCGAGAGGATAAAAAAACTTGAAATAGAATTAAGAGAAGTTATGAAAGAAAAAGGAAGTGTTGGTTCAGAGGTTGATAGCTGGCATGATGAGGGGTTCAAATTAGCCGTTATGCAGCAACATAGACTAAGTAAAAGACTAGGAGAATTAGAAGACTTATTTATGAAGCTTGAAATTATTGAACCCAAAGAACAAAAAGAACAAGTGTATTTTGGGACAGGGGTAGAAATTGAATATGATAATGGAGAAATATTTAAATTTATTTTAGTTGGTTACCAAATAACAAACGACGGAGAAAAAGTTTCTATTTATAGCCCTTTGGGACAAGCAATATTAGGCGCTAAAGTTGGAGAAAGAAGAATTTTTCAGGTCGGAGAAAAAATCATAAAAGTAACAATTAAAAAAATATTATCTCCATCTGAAGTTAATATTTGATAAAAAGGCGTACTTAGTTTGAAATAGTACGCCTTTTATAATTTAAATTGAAAAATTTATTAAAATATTATATAATTTAATATTATGAAAAAAAATAA
Organism: Minisyncoccota bacterium; assembly: GCA_028717605.1. Lineage (GTDB taxonomy): Bacteria > Patescibacteriota > Minisyncoccia > Minisyncoccales > GWA2-38-27 > PWMZ01. The sequence goes on along the minus strand of JAQUNM010000024.1, from coordinate 4,870 downwards.
TCATGAAATTGAAATAAAGTTTGAGGTTAAAAACTCTGATTCTATTCGAAAAATTCTTTCGAAGTATAGGGCTAAATTTACAGGTAAAGCATTTGAAAGAACTGTTCGTTTTGATACTTTGGACAAAGGACTAGAAAAAAACCAAAAATTTTTACGAGTTAGAACTGGTTTTAAAAATACAATAACTTTTAAACAAAAAATAGAAAATAAGAGATTTAGAGAAAGAAAAGAAATTGAATTAGAAATTAAAGATCCCGAGAAAATGATAATGATTCTAAAAAGTTTAGGATTCACTAAGATACTTATAATGGAAAAATATCGAGAGAAATGGTTATTTGAAAACACTGAAATAGTTATTGATAAATTACCAATGGGAACTTTTATAGAAATAGAAGGAAGTGAAAAATCAATTGATAAAGTAGTAGAAATTTTAAATTTAGATTCTGAAGAAAGAATATTAGGAACTTATTGGGATCTTTGGAGAGATTTTACAAAAAAGAAAAAGATTAATCAAGAAAATATAGTTTTTAAAAAGAAATCAGCCTAGCTTTATATGCGAGATATTGAAAAAATAATTAACAAGTATAAAAACATAACAGACGTAGCAAAATGGAAAGTTATTCTTTTAAGGTACGGAATAAATAATTATTTAAAAGGCAATGCTCTTAAAAATTATAAAGTTAAAAATGCGGTAAAAATTCCAAAATCTCGGAATTGTCAAGTTTATGATTTTTCTAGAAACCAAAATATAATTCCTTCTGAAATAATTATTGAAGATCGTGATAAAAATAAATCATTAGTGAAGTTACGCTATAATCATAATTCTCCGATTGAATTAATTCATGATTTTAAACACAATGATTTTCAATTATTTTTAGAGAAAAAAGAAATTCCTTTAAATGTTTTTTTGATTAAGAAAAAAGGTGACGAAATAGTTAGTTTAGTGGGTGAAGATAGAATGTCTATTGTTTTATTTGATGGTTGTTGGAATTGGAACATAGGAGAGCCTTGTCTTTTTTGCGATTTAAATCCAAAAAGAAAGGATTATCAAAGCTTAATTCCAAGCTTGAATAGTTTAATTAACTTTAACTTAGATTATAAAAAATGGTGGAATTTTTATAAAGATAATTATTTTAAGGAATTAAACTATTCTCTTAAAAAATCATTTAGTATTTCTCAGCCACATAAACACCTACTTATTATGTCCGGAGGATTTATAGATAATGATTATCTTTGGATAATGATAAAAGAAACCATAGACAAGATAAATAAAATAATTTCATTGGATAAATTTGATAATTATTTAAATGTACCACCCCTTCTCAATAATCATACAAAAACCTTAAAGGAAGTTAAAAAAAAAGGTATTAAGCAAGTACAATTTAATTTAGAAGTTATAGGAAAAAATAATTTTAAAAATATTTGTCCTGGAAAAAACAAATCAATCGGTTACGACAATTATATTAAATCTTTAGAAATTGGTTCTGAGGTGTTTGGGGCAGGAAAGTCAAGGACAAACTTTGTATTTGGTTTACAGCCAGTTAAAATTTTATTAAAGGGAATTAAAAGTCTTGCTAAAAAAGGAATAGTTGCTGATTATAGTATTTTTCAACCTAAAAAAGGAACAAAATATTATAATAAGAAAGCTCCTTCTATAGAAGAAATTATTGATTTTTCAATAAAATTGGCTGAAATTTATAAAAAATATAATTTTAATGGAATTTATTGTGGTTTGAGCAGTAGGTCTAGTATAATAAATGAAATTTTGAGAAATAATGTTAGTTAAAAAATTTAATCCAAATTTAAAATTAAAGGATTATTTAGTAGAGGGTGAATATAGAAGAACGCAGATAAGATTTATAACTGAAGAACTAGATGTAGTTGCTGAGAAAATAGCCCTAGGCTGGTCTTTTTTTATAAATCCTAAGGGTTTTCTTTTAATAGCTCCAGAAAAATGGATTGTTGACTTGGCTGAACCATTTAAGGTTTCTTTCTATACTAATAATCCTAATATTAATCTTGCTTATTATAATTTTATAAAAAATCAAATAAAAGAATCTTCCCTTAAGGAGAAAATTCATAGCATTTTACAAGACCAATCAACGCAGTTTTTCCTATCGAAAGGACCAGCATTACAAACAGAGGTTAGAATTATTTTAGAAAACAAAAGAATAGGAGATATTATTGCTAATCTCTTATTTATTAAGTTTTTTGAAGATAATAATTATAAGGATTATATTGACAAAGCCAATGCTTTTTTAGGAAAAACAAGGGAAATAAAGATACAAAGATATAGAAAAATTAATGATTATCCAAAAAAAATAAAAAATCTTTTTCTGCAGATAAAAGATTATTATTCTTTAATAAATATTTCGAATAGAGATCTTTTTAGTTATGATTATGTTTTTGGAGTTGCTGAGCAATTTTCTAAAGAATTTCAGGATGCAGATGTTTTTATTTTTATTCCCTGGGGATGTTTTAAATATTTAGCTAATTTTATAACCGAAGAAATGGTTGATAAAATAATGTTTTGGGAAATGCATTTTGGTAAATATAACGAACATTCCCATAAGCTTAAAAAGAAAAAACTAAAAGGAAAAAAAGTAATAATTATAGATAAAGGTTATACTGGTTCAACCATAAATAAGTTAGCTGGTTTGGTAAAAAGACAAGGAGGGTTTCCTGTAAGAGTTACTCTTTTCCCTAAAAGCGATTTAGCAATTAGAAATAGTGATTATACTGTTTTTTTAGACAAACTAATAAAGTCTTCAGAAGTAAAGCTATCAGACCCTAACTGGTTTGTTAACCTATATAAAAACGTTTTAAAAGAATAGATTAAAAATGGAAATAGAAATTAGAACTAAAATAGATAATCTTAGTAGTTTTGAGAATAAAATTAAAAAATTAGGTTTTAAGTTTAAAAAAGAAACAAAGCAAACAGATCAATATTTTGGAGAGATTAACTTGTATAAAAAAATAGGATATGCTTTTTTAATGAGAGTTCGTCAAGAAAAAAATAAATGTTTTTTAACTTATAAAGGCTCTAAGTTATATAAAGATGGTGTTTGGGAAGAATATAACTTTGAAATTAAAAATCATCAACAAGCAGTAAAAATGTTAGAAGATATGGGCTTAGAAAAAGTTATTTCAGTTAAGAAAAAAAGAAAAGAATATTTTTTAAATAATATTACTATTTGTTTAGACAATATTGAAAAGTTAGGTAAATTTATAGAGATAGAATTAGTTAGTAACAAGGCTTCTGGTAAGAAAAAATTAAAAGATTTGATGAAAAAGCTAGGTATTAAAGAAAATCAGGTTATCCACAAAGGCTACATTACAATGTTATTAAAGAATAATAAATCAGTTTATTGTAAATATATTAACCACTAATTTTTTATAATAGAATAGTCTAAATGAAGATTACTTTATCTAAAAAACTATTTTTTGTTTGTTTATCTTTTATTTTAGGAATAATTTTAAATTTTCTTCCTTTCTACATCTTTTTAATTATAGGTTTGATAATTCTGTCTTTGTTTTGGAAAAAGCATGCTTTTGTTTCTCTTTGTTTAGTTTCTTTCTCTTTGGGTATTTTGAGAACAGAGACAGCCTTTAAAGAGGGAAACTTGATTAAATTTGTAAATCAAGAAATAACTATAGAAGGACAAGTAATATCTGAGCCTTGTTTTTCTGAAAAATCAACCAGTTTTAATGTAAAAGTTAATAAAGAAAAGTTATTAATAATTACTTATCCATATTTTGATATAGAATATGGAGACATTATAGAAGTAAAAGGAGAATTAAAAGAACCTCCTATTTTTGATACATTTAACTACAGAACTTATTTAAAACAGCAAGGAATATTTACCTTAATGTCTTTTCCAAAGATAGAAAGGAAAGATAAAGTAATTACTCCTTACTCATATTTATTATCTTTTAAGCAATCTTTAAGAAATATTATTTATTCTAATTTATCTCCTCCTCAAAGAGACATTCTTTCTGCTATGTTATTAGGAGATAAAGACAGAATGTCAGATGATTTAAAAGAGAATTTAAATATAGTTGGTTTAAGGCATATTACAGCAGTATCTGGTATGCACGTTACTGTTTTAGCTGGAATTTTAATGTCTTTGTTGTTAGGAATTGGACTTTATCGAGGGCAAGCTTTTTATTTTTCTTTAATCTTGATTTTTCTTTTCATTATTTTAATAGGTTTTCATTCTTCTGCTATTAGGGCTGGTATTATGGCTGGATTTTTATTGTTAGGTCAAAAATTAGGCAGAAAATCAGAAAATTCAAGATTATTAATATTTGTTCTAGCTTTAATGTTATTTCATAATCCTTTAGCTCTTTTTTATGATGCTGGATTTCAACTATCTTTTTTAGCCGTAGCTGGGATTATTTATTTAGGTCCTTATTTGCAGAAAAAACTAAGGTTTTTGCCCAAATTAGGGTTTGTTGATTTAAAAACTATTTTAGCCATGACCTTGGCTGCTCAAATATTTACTTTTCCTATTTTGTTATATCATTTCAACCAATTTCCCATTATTTCTCCTTTAGCTAATTTATTAGTGGTTCCTATTGTTTATTGGATAATTTTATTAGGTTTTATATTTTTATTTTTTTCTTTAATTCTTCCTTTTTTAAGCTATATTTTAGTTTTTTCAGTTTTTGTTTTGCTAAAATATATTAATTTTATAATTGAAAAATTGTCTTTTTTTCCTATTTTAAGACTTGAAATGCCCATATTATTAGTTTTTGTTTTTTATACTTTAATAATTTTCTTTACTTTTAAAGTTTATAAAAAATATAGTTTTTTAGAGATTTAAACAATTTTTAAAAAATATCTTTTTCCTTTTTGGATAATATCTCC
>JAQUNM010000023.1 GCA_028717605.1 Minisyncoccota bacterium | reverse complement strand
GGGAGACGAGATAGAATATGATTATCAATACATTGCTTGTGGTTTAGTTAATGGAGGTTGGTCAGACTGGTCTGCTTGGAGTGATTGGTCTAATACTGGTTCTTGTGGAGATGATGAAGCTTGCCAACAAAAACAAGTAAAGTCTAGAACTAGAACCTGCACTAATCCTGAACCTGCTTGTGGAGGAGCAAGCTGTGAGGGAGATGAGATAGAATATGATTATCAATATATTGCTTGTGGTTTAGTAGAAGACGAAGATCCAATTTTAGGATGTACTGATCCTGAAGCTAATAATTACAATCCTGAAGCTACTCAAGACGATGATTCTTGTACTTATAATAGAAGCACAACTAGTAGCAGGGGAGGATTTTCTTCAGAATCTCAAGGAGAAGTTTTAGGAGAATCAGATGAGCCAGAAGGAGAGGTTTTAGGAGCAACAGATACGATTGCTTGCGGAATATATCTTTATGAAAACATTTTCTACGGAGCAAATAATAATCCTGAAGAAGTAGAAAAATTACAAGTTTTCTTAAACGAACACATGCAAGAAGGGTTACCAGTAACAGGGGTTTATGGTGACTTAAGTAAAGAAGCAGTTAATCGCTTTCAGTTAGCCTATAAAGAAGAGATACTTCGCCCTTGGGTAGAAATAGGAGTTCTTCCAAATGTTAATACTCCAACTGGCAATGTTTTTATCACTACAAGACGCTGGATTAATATGCTTAAATGTTCAGAGTTAAATATTTTAATACCCGATTTATCTCAATATGTATCGGAAGACGTTTTAGGTGATGAAGGAATTGTTTTAGGAGAAGAAGATACTATAATTGAAGAAGAACCCGAGGAAGAGATTGAAGAAGAACCTGAACAAGAATTAGAACAAGAACTTGAAGAAGAGCCATTATTAATAGAAGAAGAATCTTCTGATGAGGAAGAAACAGGAAGATCAATGACAGGCTTAATAATTATTATTCTATTAGTAATTGGAGGAGGTTTGTACTTTCTTTTTAGAAAGAATAAATAAAATTAATTCTTAAATTAGGGTTATTTTCCGAGAAAAGATATTTTAAGTTCAAAAATAATTCTGAATTTACATGAGAAAAAGAATAAAAAATATTTTTTCATTCTTGAAATATAACTTTAATAGAAAAAAACAAAAAATTAGTTTTTTAAAGATAAGATATATTTTTCTTATCTTTATTTTTTTTATCTCAATAGAATTTTTAGCTTTAACTAGTTTTTTAGAAATTTCCCTTAAAGATTTTTTTGCCTCTATATTACCTGATGTATTAGTTGATTTAACTAATATAAGAAGAGAAGAAGTTCAGGTAAAAGAGTTGGTTAGTAATGAATTACTTTTCCAAGCTGCTCAACTAAAAGCTCAAGATATGGCTGAAAAAGGATATTTTGCTCATACTTCGCCACAAGGTATTACTCCTTGGTATTGGTTTAATAAAGTAGGGTATAACTATAAATATGCTGGTGAAAACTTAGCAGTTAATTTTACTGATTCTTATGCTGTTGATAGAGCTTGGATGGAATCTCCTACTCATAGAGACAACATTATTAATGAAAAGTTTGAAGAAATAGGAATTGCTACAGCTATCGGGAGGTATAAAGAGAGAGAAGCTGTTTTTGTTGTTCAACTTTTTGGGACCAAGAATGAAATTATTATAAGATCAGAATTAGAAGAAATAACTGTTGTCTTAGAACCAGAAGAAACAGAAAAGCTTGTTTTAGGAGAAGAAACAGAAAAATTAACAGAAGAAGAATCTTTTGCTTTTATTGAAAAAGTTGATGATCAACCCATTTATACTATTGGTAATCCAGAAGATATTTTAAAACAAGAAAACCCAAAATATATCTCTCTTTTTGAAAAAATATCTTTAAAACCATTAAATTATGGTATAATTATTATAGGTATTTTTCTTTTATTGATTGTCTTTAAAATATCTAATATTGTGTCTTTGTTAATTAATGGAATAATTATATTGACTACTATTTATTTAGCTTTAACAGTAAACCATTATTTCTTAATCCAATATATTTATCAGATTATATAAAGTCGAAAAAAAATAAAAAATTTATGAATCATCATCCTATTATTCGAACAATTTATTTGTATATTTTTACTCTACTTGGTTTAGTTCTCTTAATTATTGGTGGAGTACGTTTTATTAATATGGGGCTTAAAGCTTTTGTTTTTACTAGAGCTGAAGACGAACAAAGATTAATGTATTCTCAGTTTTATAACATACCCTATCCCATAGAAAGAGTTGAAAAACTACAAGAAGAAGAGTTTTTATCAGAAGAAGAAAAAGATATTATTAAGCAATGGCTTAAAGATTATGCTGATTGGAAAGAAAAAGAAAGCCAAATTGATCCTGTTACTACAAGAAGGCACAACGAAGCTTCTTTAAGTTTTTCTTTAATTTTAATTGGTTTGCCTTTGTATCTTTATCATTGGAGAATTATTAAAAAAGAGACAAAAAATAAAGTTGTTTAACGTTTAAGATATATTAAGAAACTGCTTATACAGCAGTTTTTTAATTTGGCCTTGACAAAATATTGTTATGGGTATATACTCATAATAGAAGAGAAAAATATTAAAAGGTCGTTTCTCTTTAGTGAAAAAATAATTATACAAAAATATGCCAAGATTTGATGGAACAGGTCCTGGGGGTTATGGTCCTGGTACTGGCTGGGGTATGGGTCCTTGTGGAGCTGGTCGAGGCCTTAGAAGAGGCTTTGGTCGGGGATTTTTTGGTAGGCCAAGATATGCTTATCAAGATCCGATTACCTCAAAAGAAGAAAAAGTAATATTAGAACAAGAAATGCAAGACCTGGAAGATGAGTTAAAAGCCATAAAAACAAGGATTTCAGAACTTAAGGATCAAAAATAAAAAAATGAAAATAGCTATAAGCTGTGATGGTAAAAATCTTAATAGTAAGATTAGTGAGGTTTTTGCTAGATGCCCTTATTTTCTTATTATTAAGATTGAAGACAAAGAGGTCAAAGAGGTTAAAGAAATTGAGAATAAAAGTGACGTACAGACAACAGGTGCTGGTATTTCAGCTGCTCAATTAGTAGCTGAACAAAACATTAAAGCAGTAATAACAAAGAATATAGGACCAAGAGCTTTTGACGTTTTAAAACAATTTAATATAGAGGTTTATTTTGATGAAGGAAATGTTAAAGAAAGTTTGCAGCGATTCATACAGGGAAAAGCTAAAAAAATAACTTGATATGCAAATTGTTATTCCAACTAACGATAAAAAAGGCCTTAATGATAAAGTAGCTGAACATTTTGGTCGTTGTTTTACTTATACATTTTTAAACGAAAAAGGTGAGCTTACAAAAATTATAAATAATACTAGTGAACATATGGGGGGTATTGGTTTGCCCCCAGAATTAATGAAAAAAAATGGAGCTGATATTTTACTTTGTAAAGATTTAGGGCCAAGAGCCTTAAACTTATGTCACGAGTTAAATATACAGGTATATGTTTTTAAAGCAGAAAAAGTTAAAGAAATTTTTGAATTGTGGAAAAAAAATAAAAATAAAAAAGCAGGCATTGAAGATGTTTGCGTGCAACATAAACTATGAAAATTGCTGTTACTGGAGGAAAGGGTGGTGTGGGTAAGTCAATGATAGCTACTTCTTTAGCTATTGAGTTTGCCAGAAGAAATAAAACCATGTTAGTAGACGCTGATGTTGAGTGTCCTAACGACCATCTTTTGCTTTCTATTAAAAGAAAAAAATATTCCTTTGTTTATCAGATAATACCAAAGTGGGATTTTAAAAAATGTATAAAATGTGGGAAATGCGCTTCTATTTGCAAACAAAATGCTATTATTTCTGTTAAGGAGAAATATCCTGCTTTTGTGAAAGACATTTGTATTGGTTGTAAAGCTTGTATTGCTGTTTGTCCGACAGGAGCAATAACAGAGACTAAAAAAGAAATTGGGACAATTTATACTGGTAAAAACCATAATGTTAATTTGGTTTCAGGAGAGCTTAAATTAGGTGAATTAGCCTCTGGAGAAGTAGTAGCTGAGGTAAGAAAATATTCAGACAAAATCAATAAACAAATAAAAGCTGATACAATGATTATAGATTCGTCGCCTGGAATCGGTTGTCCAGTAATTGCTTCTTTGGTAGGTACTGACTATATTGTGGCTGTGACTGAGCCAACTCCTTCTGCTCTCTTTGATTTAAAAAGGGTTTTATATTTAGCTAATCATTTTCAAATTAAATATGGAATTATTATTAATAAATATGATTTAGAAGGAAAATTCTGTTATCAAATTGAAAAGTTTGCTAAAATAAATAATATTTCAGTCTTAGGAAAGGTTCCTTATCGTAAAGATTTTCTTCGTTCTACAATAAAAATGATTCCTGTTGTTAAAGTAAACCCAAAATATAAAAAATTATTTAAAAAATTTGTTTGTAACATAGTTCAAGAATTAAAATGAAACAGAAAGTTGCTTTAATTTCAATATTAATCAATATCTTTTTAACTAGCGGAAAGCTTTTTATTGGTTTTATTTCTCGATCAACCGCTATTCTAGCCGAAGGTATTCATTCTTTAATGGATATTTTTACTTCTATTATAAGTTATTTCGGGATTAAAATAGCAGAGAAACCGGCCGATAAAGAGCATCCTTATGGTCATTATAAATTTGAAACCATGGTTGGCCTTATTATAACTCTAGTTTTGCTTGGAACAGGAGGAGGAATTATTTATGAGTCTTATCAGGGATTTTTAAATCCTTCTATGATTAAGGTGCCATTTTTAGCTTTTGGCATAATGATTGTTTCTGCTTTTATCAACGAAATAATGGCTCGTTTAAAAATTCATTTTGGGAAAAAAGAAAATTCAATAGCTTTACTTTCAGATGGTTTTCATTCAAGAGTAGATGTTTATACCTCTGTAACAGTTTTTATTGGTTTGCTTTTTACAAAATATTGGATTTATACTGATTCATGTTTGGCTTTTTTAATTGGTCTTTACGTTATAAAGCAGTCTTTTTCTTTAGGAAAAGAAACAATTGATTCTTTGCTTGATGTTTCAGCTGGTTCAGAAATTGAACAAAAGATTCAGTCAATTGTGGAAGAAAAAGACATTATGATTGAAGATCTGAAAACCCAAAAAAAAGGATCTATTATAACCGCTAATTTAGAAATAAAACTGCCTAATGACTTGAAGATAGAAGAGGCGACTAAAATTTCTGAAAACTTAAAACAAGAATTAATTAAGAAAATTGAAAATCTTTCTTATGTTGTTATTCAAATAAAAAGTTATAAAATAGAAACAGGATTTTATAAACCAATTTTAGGAAAGGGTTTTGGTTGGCAAAGAAAGGGTAAGTTTAAAGAAGAACTTAAAGAAGCTAGAGGAGAGGGGCCGGGTGGTTATTGTATTTGTTCTCAGTGTGGTTATGAAATTGTTCATGAAAAAGGGGTTCCTTGTTCAACGCTTAGGTGTCCAAAATGTCAAATTAATTTAATTAGAAAATAATATTATGGCTAGACCAATAAAACCAAGAAGAATATTGTTTAATCCTAATATAGTTTATTTTAAGCCAAGAGCTGTGCCCTTATCTATGTTAGAAGAAGTAAACCTATCAGTAGATGAATTAGAGGCTTTAAGACTTTGTGATTTTAAAAACTTAGAACAAATTAAAGCAGCCAAGAAAATGAAAATTTCTCAAAGTACTCTTCAAAGAATATTAAGTTTAGCTAGAAAAAAAGTGGCTGAAGCTTTAATCCAGGGAAAGGCAATAAGTATAAATAAAAAATAATTTTAAAAATAGATTAAAAAAACTTTTTATATCTATTCTTGAATAAAAATTATAAAACTGATATATTCAAGATATGTCTAAAACAATAAAAATACTTTTATTAATATTAGGTTTATTTTTTTCTTTAAATAATGTTTTAGCAAAGACTATTGAAGAAGAAATAATTATCAATTTTTTTGATGATAAATTATGTTCTGTTTGTGCTGCTACTAAGGATTTTATCAAAGAATTACAACAAGATTATTCTCAAATAGAATTAAATGTTTATTCTATATCTGATACCAAAAAATTAGCTGAAATTGCTGAGGAACAAGGGATAAAAAGCTATAATTTAATGGCCCCAACTATTTTTATTAATGAGAATCTTTTTCAATTTAGAGATTTTACCTCAAGAGAACAAAGAATAATTATATCTGCTATTGAGGGAGAACTTGTGGAAGAAGATTGTTGTATAATAAAAATACCATTTTTGAATATAGAAATTGATATTAGTGATTGGTCTTTACCCCTAATTACTTTTATTCTTGGTTCAGTAGATGGATTTAACGTTTGTTCTATTGGCGCTTTAATCTTAGTTCTTTCTATTGTTTTTATTCTTAGATCTAGAAAAAAAATATTTTTTTGTGGTGGTCTTTTTATTTTAACCTCTGTTTTAATTTATGGAACACTAGTTTTTATTTGGGGAAAACTTTTTGAAACTTTAGTTGGTCAATTAGTAATATTAAGAATTATAGTAGGATTAGCTGCTTTGGGCGGGGGTGTCTATTTTTTAAAAACTTTTTGGCGGTTCTTTAAGTTTGGGCCTACTTGTGAAACATCTAATTCTCAGTTAGTTAAAAAAGCTACTAAGAACCTAAAACAAGCCTTTGATCAGCCAGGTAAAAAGATTTATTTATTAGCTGGTAGTATAATGTTTTTTGCGGCTGTTATTACTATTGTAGAATTACCTTGTTCAATTGGTATCCCATTAGCTTTTGCCGCTATTTTAACTGAAGCTAATATTTCTTTAGCTGCCTATATTTTTTATATTATACTGTACCTTTTTTTCTATATGTTGATAGAAATTATTATATTCATTGGAGCTGTTATTACTAAGGAGATTTGGTTTGCTAATTCTAAAGCTATTACCTGGATTACTTTAGTTGGTGCTTTAGTCTTGTTTTATCTTGCTTTTTATTATTTGATTTAAATAAAATATCTTATTTTTTCTCTTCAAAATCTGGACATCCTTTTTCTAAGGATTTTTTTTCATCTTTTATTCCTTGAACAGCTGTCTTTTTTTCAGCCTCAAAACCCATTAGAGCAAAAATTGTAATACTGGCAAAAATGATGCCAAAAACATTGATAAGAAAGATTTGAAAAGAGTAAAGGGCAATAGAAAAATGGCCTAAACCGAGATTTATTCCAGTATTAATTAAAGGAGGTAATAGGGCAATGCTAACAGCTACCCCTGGTAAAAATTCTTCCATTTGTTTTCTAGTAATAGCTAGACTAGCAGCTAAACCAGAACAGATGGCGATGTAAAACAAAGGCAATATCGAAAATTCTTGGAAAATACCAGTTTCTTGGGTTTGAAAAAAAGTATTAAAAAGAATGGCTGATAAAAAACCGATAAAAACTCCTAAGGTAATTATTTTTGTTAAAATAATTAAAGTTCTAGTAATTACTTTAAAGTTATGAAGGACAATACTCATCCCCAAAAAAATAATAGGATAAAGAAGGGGGGCTACTAACATACTGCCAATAATAATTATTAGATTGTCTAAGATTAATCCTAGAGCAGCGATGAAAGAAGCTAAAATAATCATTATATAAAAACTTGAACCAGGGTATGATTTTTTAATCAATTTTTTAATAATGTTGTTTTTTTCTTGTTTTTTTATTTTAAAAATATTAACAAAAGACATTTTTATATATTTTTAATTATTTGTTCTAATTCTTTTTCGTGCAAAAGTTCAAAATCACTAAAAATTAATTCACTATAATTTTGGCAGATTTTATCATAAAATATTCCTTCTGGGTTTTTTTCTAATAAGCCCTGTTTTAATTCTTTAAGAACGTTTATTAAACCGGTTTTTTGGATACTTTCTCTATTTTCTTTTTCAAAGTCATTAATTGATTCTTGTATTTCTTTTTTTATTCTTTCTAAATTAAGCAATCCTTTTTCAAAAACCCCTTTTTCGTTTTTAGCTGTTCCTATTCTTCTCATAATATCTATTTTGTAAAGCTGAGTTAATATCTCTTTCATTTTAATGTGTCTTTTTAGAAAAGTTAATACTGTTTCATTGTTTAT
>JAQUNM010000022.1 GCA_028717605.1 Minisyncoccota bacterium | reverse complement strand
GTGGCGACTCCAATTTAAGTTCCCGTAAGCTCAAAAGCTAAAAAAAGACCTTCCTTTGATTTTTTTTCGGGAATTTTAGAAAGGGCATCTAATTGAACGGGAGCTCTTAAAAGATTTATATAAGGTAAATTGAATTTTGCCGCCAAGTCTTGAGCCTTCTTTTCTTCCTGAGCTCTTGTTATTAAAAAAACCTCTCTATCTCTTTCCTTTTCTGATTCTTCTTTAGGAGATAAAATCATAATTTAATAAATTAAGAAAAAAATATTTTCCTTATGGCGCCTATTAAAAATATTAGACCTAAAAAAAGAAAAACATAAGAACACTGCCAGGTGCCACACATTAATCCTCTTGCAAAACCAATTACCGCAGCAATAATAGACAAAAAAAACAGAAAAATATAAGTTCCTGACTTTTCAAGGTCTGCGGGAGTTGGCATAATTTTTATTTAATATATTAATTATTTCTTTTTTGATTGTTCTACAATTTCAACACCACTTGAAGTCCCTATAATGTCAGCACCGCTTTTTATCATTTTTTTAGCATCGTTAAACGTACGAATCGCTCCTGCAGCTTTTACTAAAAGGCCGGGAGCTGATTTTTTCATTATTTTTATATGTTTTGCTTTCTCTTCTAATTCAGAGTTACCTAAAGGATCTTTCTCTGTCGCAGTTTTAACACAAATAGCCCCTGCTTTTTTTACTATTTTCGATGCTGTTCCTATCTCTTGGTCTGTTAAATAACCACTTCCTATAATAACTTTTGTGGGTGCAATTTTACAAATTTCTTTTAAATCTTTTAAAACTTTACCGTATTTCTCGTATTTTAAATCAACTAAATTCATAACAATATCCACTTCGTCTGTACCATCTTTTTTTGCCTTTTCCACCATCTCTATTCTTTCTTTATGGCTGGAAAGGCCTATTGGCGGATCGATTAAAGTTACCACTTTTACTCCCTCCCCTTCCAACTCCTCTTTTACTGTTTTTGTCCAGGATGACCTAACACAAAGACCTCTAAATTTATATTTTATACACTCTTTACAGCTTTTTTTTATATCTTTTTCTGCCGCATCCTCTTTAATGTTTGTGTGGTCGATATATTTTGCAATGTTCATAACTGCTTTTCTTATAATTAAACTGTTTTGGGCATTAAAATATAAAAATAAGTATTATCTCCAACTGGCCTTATTATAATAGGAGAAGTCGCGTCATTAACACCCACTAAAACTTCGCTTGAATTCATAATAGAAAGTCCATCGAGAAAATATTTCCAATTAAGATTAACTTCCATTTCTTCTCCCTTAATTTTCCCTTTAAGCTGTGACTGAGATTCTCCAATGTTAGAAGAAGAGGCTAAAATGGATAGCTTACTGCTCTTTGGATGAAATTTAAGTTTAATGTCTTGAATTTTACTTGAAAAAAGACCTGCTATTTTTATCTTATTATAAAGATCGTCTTTTTTGAAAATAGACTCTGTTTTAATTTTCTTTGGTATAATTTCTTTATATTCAGGGAAACTTCCTTCTATTAGTCTTGAAACAATACTAATTTGCGGATCTTTTTTATTTTTAGGATTAAAATCAAAACTTATTTGTGATTTATCAACAATAACACCAACATTCCCCTCATATTCTGAAAATATATATCCGATTTCTATTGTTGTTTTTTGAGGAATAATTACTGACAAATCTTTAATTCTCCCTGAAAGATTAATGGTTTTCTCGGCTAAACGTATACTATCTGTCCCACAAATTATTAATTTATCTTTTTTAAAATTCACTAAAATCCCTGAAATTTCGGTTCTTGTATCTAAGGGAGAGACAATATTAGAAACTTTAGAAAAGCCAGAAATTAAATCTTTACTTTTTATATTGGTAATGGTTTTTTCTTTAATTTCAGGTAAAACCGGGAAATCTTTCGGATCTTGGCCTAAAATTTTAGCATTATAATCACCACATTTTAAATTTACAATGAAATTATCAGTATTAATTTCTACATCTTGTTTTGGTAGAGAATTCACAAATTCAGAAAAAATCTTACCAGGAATTGATATTTTCCCTTTTTCTTTAGAGTCCACTGGAATAGTTATTAAAATACCAATTTCAAGATTAGTTGAGAAAAATTGTAAATTACCATTCTCAAGAGTTAATAAAATATTATTTAAAACTGGTAAAGTTAAATTTATTCCACAAACTCTAGATGATATAGAAACAATTTTCTTAAGTTCTTCAGATGATATTTTGAATTTCATATTTTTTTAAAAGCGATACAAGAAAAATTAATTTAATGTATTAGCTTTATAATTATTTTATTATATATATTAAATTATTATTACTATTATTATATTTGGGGAAAAGTAATAAAACTTAATTTTTTTCTTTTATTTTAATGACTTTTTTATTTTTTTTAAATAAGGATTACTTGTGGAAAAACTACTAAAAAATATTAATTACTTTGGGAAAAAATTTAAGTACTATATATTCTTTCTTTCAAAACCTCAATATCTTTAATAAATTCCCCATCTTTTTTAATCTTATCCTCAATTTTTTCACAAGCATAGCCAACAGTTGTGTGATCTTTATTTCCTATTTTAACGCCGATTGACGGTAATGATAAATTTATTTCCTCCCTTAAAAGATACATTATTGTTTGTCTTGGTAATACAACTTCTTTTTTTCTGGTTTTTGATAAAATCTCCCTTTGTGAAATATTATAAAAATCACAAACAGTTTGAATAATTTTATCTGCTGATAATTTTTTTCTTGGTTCTAAAATAATATTTTCAAGAGCATTTTTAACTTTTTCGAAACTTCTTTCTTGCTCAAAAATTATTAAAGCCTTAGTTAAAGCCCCTTCTAATTCTCTTATATTCTTTTTAATATTTTTGGCTATAAATTCTAAAATTTCTTGAGGTAAGATTCCTCCCCTTTCTTCAATTTTTTCTTCAAGTATAGCTAACCTTTCTTCGTAGTCAGGGAAACTTATATCTGCTATCATCCCGCCTTCAAATCTCGATCTTAATCTTTCTTCAAGATTTTCTATAGAATGAGGGGGTCTATCAGAGGATAAAATAATTTGTTTATCATTTTCTTTAATATTATTAAAAACCCTGAAAAAAACCTCTTGGGTTCTTTCTTTACCAGCTAAAAACTCAATATCATCTACAATAAGAACGTCGAAATTGCTATAGACATCAACAACTTTTTCTATCCCTTGGTTTCTTATTGCATTTATGATTTGGCTTGTAAAATTTGGGCAAGGAATATATTTTACCTTTTTCTTTTTTCTTTCATTTATAGTTTCGTTCCCTATTGCTTCTAAAATATGAGTTTTACCAAGTCCTACTCCGCTGTAAACAAATAAAGGGTTTATAGAGCCCGCTTTTTTTAAAATAGACAAAGCGCAAGCATGAGCTAATTGATTAAATTGGCCGACAATAAAATTTTGGAAAGTATATTTTGGGTTAAGGCCCGAGATTCTGTTTTGATAAAATTCTATCTGGGGTTGTGAAATATCATCAATAAGAGTTTGGGCTTTATTATTTTTAGACCTTCTAAGATCTAAGTGGCCTGAAGATTTTGATATAACATATTTAATATTTTGTATATCAGGAGAAAAATTCTGGAAAGTTTTAAGCAGATCTTTTTCAAATTTATTGTGGAGCCATTCTTTGACAAAAATATTTGGGACAGCGATAGTAACTTGATTATCTTTTTGTTGTTTTATATCAACATCCTGAAACCAGGTTATTAAGTTAGTTTTTGAAAATTTTCTTTCAAGCGAATTAATAACAGAGTGCCACAAGTGTTGGTTGTCCATGGCTTTTTGTGTTTAAATTTAATTAAAGAAAATCGAGATTTAATTTTAATTTTTCCCCAAAAATTAGTCAAGGTAAAAAGGTGGGGAAAACTTGTGGAAATTGGGGATATTTCAGCCAATCTAAAATTATAAAGAAGAAGAAACAAATTGCAAGTTTTGTATTTATAATTTTGACATTTATAAGAGAAAAAGATATACTAAAAAAGTTAAAATTTTAAAAAAATAAAATAAAAATAATTTAATTGTTTTTATGAGTATAACTTATCAACCTAAAAATAAAAAAAGAAAAAAGACACACGGTTTTAGAAAAAGATCAAAGACAAAACCAGGCAAAAAAGTTTTAAAAAGAAGACGAGCAAAAAAAAGAAAAAAATTAACTCATTAAAATGCTCCCTTCTAAGAATCGTCTAAATAAAAAAGAAGTCGAAACCATATTTAAAAGAGGGGAAAGTTTTAGGTCAGATTTTTTACTTTTAAAGATTATTAAAAATAAAAAGCACTCCCCTCCTCGTTTTTCAGTTATAGTGCCGATTAAAGTATCAAAAAAAAGCACAGAAAGGAATAAAATAAAACGGCAAATAAGAGAAAGCTTAAGGGGGGAAATTGATAATATTAAAGAAGTGGACGGAATTGTAATTGCTTTAGGGAGCATATTAAATAAAAATTTTAAAGAAATTAATAAAGAAATAAATAAATTATTGGAAATTTCTAATTTACGATTAAAAAACCGATAAAATATTAAATTTTATGAACCCATTAACTTTTATTTTCCAGAAAATTCTATACCAGCCGTTTTTGAATATATTGGTTGTTTTTTATAATTTGCCTATGGTTGATTTTGGACTTGCTATAATTTTATTAACGATTTTAGTAAAAGCAATAACCTGGAGGCTTGATACACACGCTATTTTGAAACAAAGAGACGCTCAAATAAAAGGAGCAGAGGTCCAGGAAGAAATGAAAGAGCTTCAGGAAAAATACAAAGACGATCCAATGAAACAAAGCGAAGAAATTAGGAAACTTTGGAAAGAAAAGAAATTCAATCCTTTTTCAAGTTTTGCGCCAATGATAGTGCAAATAGTTATTTTAATTGCTCTTTTCCAGATTTTAAGAACGAATATTGGCCCTGAACAGTTAAAGTTGCTCTATCCATTTGTTAAAAATCCAGGAGAGATCAACCCTATGTTTTTAGGGTTGATAAACTTAGCAAAAGCAAGCCCCTTTTTGGCAGTTTTAACCGGTGTTGTTCAGTTTATTTACTCAAAGCTTACTTTTTCCATGCAAAAAAAATATAAACCGAAAACAAAGAAAAAAGAGAAGAAGAAAAAGGAAGGCACTTTCCAAAAAGTGATGCAAAACCAAATGATTTATTTCCTGCCGATATTTACTGTGATTATTTGCCTTACCCTACCTGCGGCATTGCCCCTTTATTGGTCTTTATCTACTGCGGTTGGTATTTTGCAAACAAAAATTGTTTATCGCAAAATAGAAGCCGAGAACAAATAACTCTTGATTTTTTTTGTATATATTGTATACTATTTATAGTTTGAGCACTTAGTTTGCTCTTTAAAAATAAAATCCTTCTGGATTTTAATTATAAATATATACGATCCTATCCTATGGGAGGTGTCGAAGATGAAGAGGTTTGTTTTGATCTTCGTTTGCGTCCTGGTAGCTATAACGGCTATATTTATGGCGGGCTGCGGGACCAAGACGTACTACAATAAGGAGGGAAGCACGGTTCCTCCACCAGTAAAGCCCACTGAAGCTGACATACTGGATGCCATTAATAGGTATGCCCAGGAATCGGGCAATTCCTATCAACTGGTCAGCTTCAAGGTAGAGTGGTATGACTATTATCAGCGATATACCGTATATGCGACGGTAGATGCGTGGATTCCGGAAGAAGGGGTCTTCCGCACGCAAGAGATGATAATAGAATACAACGGAAGGTACTGGTTTGTGCACGACTGCGGCAACGCATAGAGCACAGGATCCTGATTAGTTTTATGAGGCGACGAAAGTCGCCTCATCTCTTTAAATAAATAAAAATAAATATAGAGTTTTGATATAAATTTTATAAAAAATTTAAAAGGCGTTCATAATAACTCCTACTTCTTCTTCCCATTTTGAATTTCCATTTTTACACTCATAAGTTATTTGGTCGCCATCAGATAGAGTTACTGGTGGATTTTCACCAAGATCCAGTTCATAACCACACCACCTTAGTCTAAATTCTTTTATTCCATTTAATCTTTTATACATTTCAGTGCCAGCGTTTTTTGTACACGCCCTTATCCCTTCTTCCCAGGAGCTATATCTTTTACAAGGGAGACAGGCTATACCACAAGGATTATTTGTTCCATAAAGCCCATTACCCGACTGTAGATTTTGTAGGCCCATACTGGTTTCAGCGTTAGCAATGCCAAGCATAAAAGTTGGGTTAACGCCGTATTCCTTTCCTGCTTCAACATAAACATTTCCTTTTCCTATTAACGGGCTTTTAGGAAAGTTTGTTTTTAGATAATTTTCAATTTCCTCAGCCGTAGCTGCGTTTATGTCCCAAATATCAGAAGAAGTTCCACTACTACTTGAGGGGCTTCCAGAATAAGGATAATATTTAGATTTATATTCTTCTATCATTTCTTTTAAAGAGGGCCCTTCGTAAGTATATTCTTTAACACTTAAGTCTTTTAATGTTAAAAGCTTTGGATTTATTAGCGCTAAAATTGAAGCTGAAAACAATATAATTATAAGTCCTAAGATTGCATTTAAAACTTGTTTCCTCCCCTTTTCTAACTTTGTAGGGTTTCCAGAAGATGTCATCAACCGAAGCCCTCCGATTATTAACATTAACATTGCTAAAGCGCCTGCGCTTACTATGGCAAATCTATAAAGATAAACAACGTATTCAGGAAGAGTTGTTGTTGGCGCTTCACCAAAAGCTTCTGGATACTCAACTTCTGGTTCTATCTGAGCATAGCCTATAATAGCGAAGGACAGACTTAGAAAAAACATAAGTGCGGTGGAAGCTAAAAAAAAAGCAAAGACGTGAGTAACTTTTTGCATATTATAAGATTGCCGCGCACTGTGTTTTATTTAACACAAGTGCATCTTGGTGTGAATTGTGCATGGTCGGGGCCGTGACCCGTGTAATATCCTGCTTCATACGCATAGTCTGCTTCACAAGCAGAAGTATAGCCAAACTTGTATCCTTTTAATCTTTTACAATAATCCATACAGAAATCATGGGTTTCGCTTCTACACTCAGGGAATTTTTCTATGCCATATTTCCCCTTAAAATAAGCGGCTGTGGTGCCGGCGTTGTCACATAGACAAATAGCAGGGTTGTCTCCAGATGGTAAGTCTAATTGGAAAGTTTGTACTGAGCTGAATGAATCTTCGTAAGCTTCGTAGCAACTACAAGCTACCGGGTCTCCACCATGCGCATGGTTGAGTTTAGTACATTCAGAAGGGAGTCCTCCCGTTGCTCTATCTTTTGGCGCTATCAATCCATATATTTTTTCACTGTCGCCGTGATATTTTTTGCAAGAAGCCATACAAAAATTACCGCAACTATTTTGGACACCACCTTCTCCACCTTGGCACTCACATACTTCCATAGGAATCCCTGCTGTACAATTAAAGTTTTTAAATTCATCTGCGTCTGGCGGGCTGCAGAGTGCGCGAGTTAATAATTTTGCGTATTCTCCAGAACCATTAACAGGGAGATCAAAGGTATTTCCCATACTTCCTGTTTTTCCTTTTTTTATTGAGTTTGCGATAGCAATACCATTTGCTGTATAGACAAAATTCCCTGCCATTAATTCTTGTTTTATTTTATTTTCTTCGCTCTGGCTTGTTGTGGGTTCTTTTATGACTATATCTTTTAATCTCACTAAATCTGGATTAACCGTGTTTAAGATAATATAGATACTAAAAAGAGCGAGTAGGCCTATTATTGAGCGGGTTATTTTATTTTTCGCTGCAGCCTTAAGTTGAGGATTGGCAGCTGCACCTGACCATTCTATGCCGCCAATTATTATCATAATTACCGCCAAAAAAGCACCAACCCAGAAAGAAATTTGGTAAACATACTTTATATATTGTGGTAGGTTTGGTTCGGGCGGATTCCAGGGATAAGTTACTTCCCATCCTCCCCAGTCTGCTGCAAAAGATAAATTAAAAATAAAAAATAATGCGAAAACAAAAAGAATAGATAGGGCAAAAATGATTTTATTTCTCTTTTTCATGTTTTTTTATTTTATCTCCTATTTTACTGGAACGCAAGAAGCATCCCCGGTACTTCCTTGGTACCAAATAATTCTTGTGTTTTTTAGGTCAACATTGTTTATTTTTAAATAATTAAGGGCTCTTTTTTTTACCTGTTTACAATCTTTTGAATTAATTATAATTGCAAAAGCGTTTTTATCTTCTAAGAAAGTTAAATCAAAATATTGGCTAAAAAGAGGGATTTTATTTTCTATTTTAAGCATTAA
>JAQUNM010000021.1 GCA_028717605.1 Minisyncoccota bacterium | reverse complement strand
TTATTAGAAGGAGACATAATTTTAGAATTTAATAATGAAAAAATAACCAAAGATAATTCTTTAGCTAGGGTTATTATGAAATATAGTCCTGGAGATAGAATAATTCTTAAAATTTTAAGAAATAACCAAGAACAATTAGTTGATGTAATATTAGGAGAAAGATCATGAATGGAGCAAATTTTACCCACAAAGCCCAAGAAGCAATAATGAATGCCCAGAACTTAGCTCAATCAATGAATCACCAACACATTGATGCTTTACATTTGCTTTTAGCTTTGGTTAATCAACAAGATAGTATTATTATTACTTTGTTACAAAAAATAGGGGCAAACATAGAAGAAATTAAGAAAAAAGCTGAATCAGGATTAAAACAATTACCTTTGACTAAAACTCCTCAAATCTTAGGTCAATTTTATTTAACCCAAGACATGGCTAAAGTTTTAGATCAGGCTAGACAGGAAGCACTTAATATGCAAGATGACTTTATTTCTTTAGAGCATTTATTTTTAGCTTTAATTTTTGCTAAAACAAAAGCTAAAGAAATATTAGATAAAATTTCTCTTTTTACAGATAAACAAGGAGAAATGAAAAACATAGATTATAACACTGTTTTAAAGGCTTTAGCTGAGTTAAGAGGGGGTACAAGGATTACTGATCCTGACCCAGAATCAAAATATCAAGTAATTGAAAAATATACTAATAATCTTACTTTGCAAGCTAAACAAGGAAAATTAGATCCAGTTGTGGGAAGAGAAACAGAAACTAGAAGATTAATGCAAGTTTTGTCTCGCAGAACTAAAAATAACCCTGTTTTAATCGGAGAAGCAGGAGTAGGAAAAACAGCTATTGTCGAAGGTTTAGCTAGAAAAATTGTTAAACAAGATGTTCCAGAAAGCTTAAAAGATAAAGAAATAATTAGTTTAAGCTTGGGTTCTTTAGTAGCTGGAACAAAATATAGAGGAGAATTTGAAGACAGAGTTAGAGCTCTTTTAAAAGAAATAAAAAGAGCTGATGGGAAATATATTCTTTTTATAGACGAACTTCATACTTTAGTAGGAGCTGGAGCTGCTGAAGGAGCTATTGATGCTTCTAATTTATTAAAACCAGCCTTAGCCAGAGGAGAATTAAGGGCTATCGGAGCAACTACTTTAAAAGAATATCAAAAATATATTGAAAAAGATTTAGCTTTAGAAAGAAGGTTTCAACCTATTTATACTCCTGAGCCATCTATTGAAGATACAGTTGCTATTTTAAGAGGTATTAAAGAAAAATACGAGGTTCATCATGGTTTAAGAATAAAAGATTCAGCTTTAAAAGCAGCGGCTGAATTGGCGGCTCGCTATATTACTGATAGATTTTTACCTGATAAAGCAGTAGATTTAATGGATGAGGCCATGTCTTCAGCTCGTTTAGAAATAGAATCAGAGCCTGCTGAACTAGAAGATTTGAAAAAGAGAATTCAAAAATTAGAAATAGAGAAGCAAGCTATTAAAAATGAAAAAAATTCAACCAAAAGATTATCAGCCATTAACAGAACCCTAGCTGATTTAAAAGAAAAGATAAGAGAGTTTGAAATGCAATGGAAAGCAGAGAAAGAATTAATTGAAAAAATTAAAGAGCTTAAAAAGCAAATAGACGCTTTAACCTTTGAGGCTGAAGAAGCAGAAAGAAAAGCTGATTTACAAAAAGTAGCAGAAATAAAGTATGGTCAAATCCCTGATCTTTTAAAAGAAATAAATAAGTCAGAGAAAAAATTAATTAAGCTTCAAAAGAAAAAACCTATTTTAAAAGAAGAAATAGGGGAAGAAGATATAGCTAGAATAGTTTCTAAATGGACTGGTATTCCTGTAACCAGGTTAATTGAAGCTGAGGCTAATAAACTAGAAAGCATGGAAGATATTTTAGCTAAAAGAGTAATTGGTCAAATGGCAGCTTTAAAAGCTATTTCTAATGCTATCAGAAGGTCTAGGGCAGGTATTGCTGAAGAAAATAGACCAATGGGCTCTTTTATTTTTCTAGGTCCTACTGGAGTAGGAAAAACAGAAACAGCCAAAGCTTTAGCTGGTTTTTTATTTAATGATGAAAATGCTTTAATTCGTTTAGATATGTCAGAATATATGGAAAAACACACTGTTTCTAAAATAATAGGCAGTCCGCCTGGTTATGTCGGCTATGACGAAGGAGGTCAATTAACAGAGAAAATAAGAAGAAGACCTTATAGCGTTATTCTTTTAGACGAAGTAGAAAAATCTCATCCTGATATTTTCAATATACTATTACAAGTATTAGAAGATGGAAGATTAACAGACGCTAAAGGAAGAACAGCTTCTTTTAAAAACTCTATTGTAATAATGACATCTAATATTGGTTCTGAATATATTGCTAAAATGAGTTCTTTGGGGTTTGTTAATAATAAAGAGGAAAAACAATCTTTAAAAGAAAAAGTAATGGAATCTTTAAAAGAATATTTTAGACCAGAATTTTTAAATAGAATAGATGAGACAATTATTTTTAATTATTTAGATAAAAAAGATATAGAAAAAATTGTCGAAATAGAATTACAAAAAGTTTTTGCTAGATTAAACTTGAAAGACATTAAAGCCAAGGTTTCAGATAAAGTTAAGGTTTTTTTAGCAGAAAAAGGGTTTGATCCTAATCTAGGAGCCAGACCTTTAAAAAGAGTTATTCAAAAAGAAATATTAGATCCTTTAGCTTTAGAAATAGTGACTGGTAAGATAGGGACAGAATTATTTATTGACTTGAAAAATAACAAGATTACTTTTAAAACCTTTGGTAAGAAAAAATGAAACAAAAAACAATATTTATAATTTTATTTATTTTTGTAGCTGTTGTTTTTTTCCTAGGCTATCAAGGAGAAAAGCAGAAAATAAAAGAAAACAATTTATTATTACAAGGATCAGGTTATGTTTTTTTAAAGCCTAATATAATAGAAAACCCTGAGCAAGGTTTTTCTTTTAAAATGCCCTTAAGTTGGTATCTTGATTATGAAGATAATATTTTAGAGATGTCTTATACTAAACAAGAATATGAAGATTGCCCGTCAGTTAAAAAAGGTTGTACTATTTCTGTCCAAGTAAATGATCAATATTTAGAAAAAGAAAAACTTATTCAAGATATAGAAATAGCCTTAAAAACAGATAAAAGGCCAGATATTTTAATAGAAATAAATCAAGCTTATGAAATCTTAGAAGTCTCTGGCTTTAAAGGGGTAAAAGAACTACTTTTTAATAATTCCGAAATCGGATCTCTTTATTTAATTTCTGTTCCTGTTTTTAATAAAAATTACGCTTTTTCTGGATTTATAACAAAAGATTGCGAAAAAATATTTGAAAACTTTATAAAAACAATAAAAATTAATTAAAAGTGAAGAAAACAATTGTTGTTCTTATTCTTTTTAGTCTGTTTTTAATTGCTTTATTTCAAATACAAGCAGTAAGAAATAACTTAGCTTCTTTAATAATGTTTAAAGAAGATTTTTCTTTTTCAGAAAAACAAACAATAGATGAAAAAACAGACTTGGTTGAAGAGATAAAAGATCCCTTAATAGAAGCTGATTTTCCAAATAAAGTAAGGATTAATCAAGAGTTTAAAGTATTAATTCAGGGTTTTAATTTAAAGCCAGTTTTTTATGATGTAAAAATAACTGTGGAAAAAGATAAAACTATTTCTCAAACATTTTTTAAAGATAATTGGAAATCTTCTCATTTCTATATATTAAAAGAATTTTTAGGCCCTTCTTTTTCGAAAGAACTTAAACTAAAAATAACTAATCCTGATTTTTCCGGAAAAGCTGACTTAATAGTTAGGTTAAGAGAAAATGGAAAAACCTCTTATTTAGAACTAATAAAAGAAATAGAAATAGAAAAAGAAGAAAAAGAAGAGGAGAAACAAACTTGTCAGAAAAATTCTATAGATATAAATAACGCTTTTTTACAAGAGTTGCAAGAATTAACAGGCATAGGCCCTGTTTATGCTCAAAGAATAATAGATAACAGACCTTTTTACTCTATTTATGAATTAACAAAGGTTAAAGGTATTGGAGAAATAACTTTACAAAAAATAATTGATCAGGGCTGTGCTTATGTTGAAAACGATATAGGGTTATTAGAACAAGAACATGATTTTTTAATAGAAGAAGAACAAGTTAGCTGTTCTATTAATATCAATACTGCTTCTTCTCAAGAACTTGAAGAAATAATTAGTATTGGCCCTGTTTTAGCTCAAAGAATTATTGAAGCTAGGCCTTTTTATTCTATTTATGAATTAACTAAAATTGTAGGAATAGGGGATAAAACTCTGCAAAAAATAATTGATCAGGGCTGTGCTTATGTCGAAAACGATATAGGGCCTCAAAATTTTGTTTTTAGCACTAGTGTATCTAAGGTTTGTAAGAAAGATTCTATAGAAATAAATACTGCTTCTTTAAAAGAATTAGAGTTATTAACAGGCATAGGTCCTACTTATGCTCAAAGAATAACAGAAAATAGAATATATTTTTCATTATACGAATTAACCAAAGTTTCAGGCATTGGAGATAAAACCTTACAGAAAATAATTGACCAAGGCTGTGCATATATAAATGAAAACTTTTTACCCTTATCAGAAGATGAAGAAAAAATATATTTTCAAATTATTCCTAACCATTTATACTTTAAGGCTGAATATGGGGAAAATCCAACAGCTCAATCATTATATGTTTCTAACTTAAAAGACGAAGTATATACTTCTAGTTTATTTAATGGAATTTATTTTTCTGATTTAAATTATGCTTCAAAATTAACAGATGATATTTATGCTTCTGCTTTAATTAATGGCGTACAATACTCAATTCAATTAAATCAAAATGAATTTGAAATTTCACTTAATACTTTGAATAAAGAACCAGGCGTGTACGAAGTTAATCTATCTTTTTCTTACAAAGAACAAGTTGAAAATGTTTCTATTTTTTTAGAAATAGTAGAAAATTTATTAGAAAATGAATTTTTTGAAGAATGGGAAAATGAAATACCCAAGAATTGGGAATGGAAAAATACCTTAACTAGAATAGGGAAAAGTAATGATAATCCATTTTATGGAAATTATAATTTAATCTTAAAACCTATTTCTTCTCATAATATTTTGAGCCAAGCGATACCAGGAGAAAGAGACGTTATTTATTATGGAGAGGTTTGGGCTAAAAGCATTAATAAAGTGAAAATTAGACTTGGTATTAGAATAGATGGAAATAATCGGTATGGAGATTATGTTGAATTGGAAAACAATGGATGGACTAAAATAACTTTTTCTCGGCAAAGCAAAGAAGGAAAAGATGATGGATTTATAATTTCTGTTCAAGAAAGTGAAAATAAAGATCGTTCTGAAATAATTATTGGGGCTACTTGGTTTGGTCTTTCAGAGCCACCCGAAAATTGGCCATTGAATTAATTATTTTATATATTATAATAAAAAAAGTCCTAACTTTTTGTTCTTTTACATTTTAGTTTAATTAGTTATATTTTAAAATGAAAATAAATATTCAAGAAAGATATTATTTTCTTTTTCATGCTTTATTTTTGTTTGTTTTTGTTTTTTCTTTATTATCTTTGATTAAAAATGTTCCTGATAATAATTTTTTTCAAGCAGGTTTGTTTTCTTTATCTAAAGAAGAATCGATACGAGAACAAACAATTGAAGAACCAGAAATAAAGATTTTTCAAATGCAAGTGCAAAAAGGAGAAGGATTAACTCATTTAGCTAGAAGGGCTTTAATAGAATATTCTTCAGATATAGAATTAAACAATGAACAAAAAATATATATTGAAGATTTTATTCAAAAAAGATTAGATCAAATTGACTTATATCCTGGAGATATAGTTTCTATTCCTGAAGACTTAATAGAACAAGGGATTAATCAAGCTTTGCAATTGCAAGAGCATGAATTAGAGAATTTAAAACAATATTCCCAATTAGTTTTTAAATGAAAACAATTCAGGTTATTTTCTCAGGTAATGTTCAAGGAGTTGGTTTTCGGTTTTTTACCAGAGAAAAAGCCATTTTTTTAAACCTAAAAGGTAATGTTCAAAACCTTGCTAATAGCAAGGTAAAAGCTATTTTTCAAGGTAGAAAACAAGATATTGAAAAAGTTATTGTAGAATTGCAACAAAACTTTTTAATTAATAAGATAGAAGTTTCAGAAATCTTAGAAAAAGAATTAAAAGATTTTAGAATAATCTTGTAAAATCATTTAATTTATATTATAATATTGGCATGGAATTAATAGAGATTACCAAACATCTTTATAAATTAACTTTGCTTTTTCCTAAAAAAGAACCCTTAAGATATAGGGTTAGAGAAACAGCTAATAATATTTTAAATAATTATTCTTTGAAAAAAAGACTTGTTTCTAGTAATCCTGGTTATTTTGCCAAAGACCAAAAAACAAGATATCAAGAAGTTTTATTTGAAATTCAAAAAGATTTAGATATTTTATTTAATCAACTAGAAATAGCTAAATATCAAAATTGGGCTAGTTATTTTGAGGTTTTAGAACTACAGCAAAACTATCAGAAAATAGATATAGAAAACAAAACAGAGATAAAAGAATTAATTTTTCAGAAAAACAATAAAAAAGAGCCTGTGGAAAAACTTGATTCTAGAAAAGAAAAAATTATTCAAATTTTGAAAGAAAAAGAAAAAATTCAGGTTCAAGATATTATTAAGATTTTGCCTGGTTTTTCTAAAAGAACAATTAGAAGAGATTTCAATGATTTGATAGAAAAAAGCATTATTAAAAGAATTGGCAAAAATAATGAAACATTTTATACTATTAATAGATAGGACAAACAATATCTTAATAATGTCCTAGTTATGTCCTAATATCAATGAATAATTTACACGAAAAATTTAGCAAAATATACGATAAAAATATAAATAATATATATAGGTTTATCTATTTTAAGGTTAATTCAGAACAAATAGCTGAAGACTTGTGTTCAGAGACTTTTATACGAGCTTGGAAGGCTTTTAATAGGGACAATAACCACTTTGAACAAGAAATAAATAACCCTAGGGCCTTTTTATACCAGATAGCCAGAAATTTAGTTATTGATTATTATAAACAAAAAGATAGAGCTCAGACAATTTCTCTTGATAATGTTGTCCTGGCTGATCAAGGTCCTAGCTTAGAGGAAAAGGTCAACATTAACTTTGATATGAATAATATTAGGTTAGCTATGCAAGACTTAAATCAAGACTATCAAGATATTATTATTTGGCACTATATTGAGGGCTTGTCATGTAGAGAAATAGCTAGGATTATGAATAAATCTTATGGTTCTACTAGGGTAACTCTTTCTCGGGCTTTAAACGCCTTAAGAGAGAAAGTGTAACACTTTAAGCGCTTAATCGTCATCATTGTATAGAGACATGACAGAAAAAGACCTAATAAATAACTTAAAACAGCTTAAAAAAGTACAACCCAGAAAAGAATGGGCTGTTTTTACTAAGCAAGAAATATTAGGAATACAAGAAAATATTTCTGTATTTAGCTTTATTTTAAGACATAAACCTGCTTTTGCCTCTGTTAGTTTATTCTGCTTTATAATAGCTTTAACTGTTCTTTCTTATAATGCCTTACCAGGAGATGTTTTATTCCCTATTAGAAAAACAACAGAAAAGATTGAATTAAGTACAAAAATAGATCAAGTTCAGTCTTTAGCTATAGCTCAGAGAAGACTAGAAGATTTAAAAAAAGCTCAAGAAAAAGCAGAAAAGAATATGGGCCCAGCTATATCAGAAATGCAAAATAGCATGTCTCAGGCTACTAAAATAGCTTTAAAATCACAAGAAAAGCTAGTTGTCCAGCAAGTAATAGATATAGATAATGAAATTAAGTCATTAGGAGTTTTAATAGAAAACCAAGAAATCGAACAATTATATAAAAGAGAAGTAGAACTAGAGATAGAAAGAATTAAACAACTTTCTTTAACCCTAGAACAAACCGAGATGTTAGAAAAAGCCATAGAGTTATTCGATCAAGAGCAATACGCTGAAGCTTATTTAATGATATTAGAATTAAGCTCTTGACAACAAATTATTATTTGATAAATTAAAACAATTGGATGTTAGTTTTTAACTAACAAAAATCATAGCTGTTGCCAAGTCGACAATAGCTATAAAAAAAATAAAGGTCGAAAATTAAAAATAAGTCGAAAGAAAATAAATTTACAAAATGAAAAAATTAATTACAATTACTTTATCATTAGCCATGTTGGCTGGAGTAGCAAGCGCAGATACTACTGCTGATCTTCAAGCACAAATTAATGCTTTATTAGCTCAAATTGCTGCCTTACAAGCTCAGTTAGCTGGTACACCTGCAGCTGGAGCTCCTGCTGCTTGCGCTGGAATTACTTTTACAAGAAATCTAGCTCAAGGTTCAACTGGTAATGATGTAAAATGTTTACAAGCTGTTCTAAACCAAGCCGCTGATACTCAAGTAGCAGCTACTG
Source organism: Minisyncoccota bacterium (assembly GCA_028717605.1). Lineage (GTDB taxonomy): Bacteria > Patescibacteriota > Minisyncoccia > Minisyncoccales > GWA2-38-27 > PWMZ01. The sequence continues at coordinate 133 of JAQUNM010000021.1, read as the reverse complement.
GTGTTGGTTCAGCCGGAAATGAAACTACTTACTTTGGTGCTTTAACTAAAGCTGCAGTAGTTAAATTTCAACAAAAATATGCTTCTGAAGTTTTAGCCCCTGTTGGATTAACAGCCGGAACTGGTTTTGTTGG
>JAQUNM010000020.1 GCA_028717605.1 Minisyncoccota bacterium | reverse complement strand
TTTGATGAATAAATTGGCGGTAAATCAGGTTCTGGGAAATATCGATAATCGTGCGCTTCTTCTTTTTTTCTTTGAGATTTTGTTTTTTCATTTTTTTCGTCCCAACCTCTTGTTTCTTGAATTACTTTTTCTTTTTTTTGTCTTCCAATTTCATAGTTAATAGCTTTTTCAACACTCTTGAATGAATTTAAATTTTTGATCTCTACCCTGGTTCCCAATTTTCCTTTTTGGGTACTTAAACTAATATTAACCTCTATTCTCATTTGGCCTTTTTCCATATCAGCATCAGAAACATCAAGGTATCTTAAAATTGTTTGTAACTCTTGAGCAAATAGACAAGCTTCTTGCCCTGATTCAATATCAGGTTCTGTTACTAATTCCATTAAAGGAACGCTTGATCTATTAAAATCTATTAAAGTAATATCTTTTTTATGATAAAGCTTAGCTGTATCCTCCTCTAAATGAACCCTCCTTATTCTTATTTTCTTGTTATTAATTTTTAGATACCCTCCCCGACAAAGAGGAAAATCGTTTTGAGATATTTGATAACCCTTTGGAATATCAGGGTAAAAATAGTTTTTTCTATCAAACCTTGAATATTCTTGAATTTCAGAATTTAGGGCTAAGCCTGTTTTAATAACACTTTTAACTGCTTTTTCATTAATAACAGGCAGAGTTCCTGGGTGACCCAAACAAATAGGACAAACATTATAGTTGGGCCTTTTTTCAAAACCATTATTAACACAAGAACAAAACATTTTAGAAGCTGTTTTTAATTCTATATGTATTTCTAGTCCTATTATAGGTTTTTTATCTAGCATCTTTAATAATTTTTATCCCACTGCTTGTTCCTATAATATCTGCTCCAGCTTTAATCATCTTTTTGACATCATCATAGGTCTTAACATTCCCTGAAGCTTTTATTAAAAGTCCAGGGGCTGCTTTCCTCATTAATTTTAAATGATGAGCTTTTTCTTCCATTTCTCTATTTTCCAAGGGATCACTTTCTGTAGCTGTCTTAACACAAAAAGCTCCAGCTTTTTTGACTATTTTTGAAGCTATTGTTATTTCTTCATCAGTCAAATAACCAGAACCAATAATAACTTTAGTAGGTAAAATTGAACAGATTGCTTTTAGGTCTTTAAGAACATTTTCGTATTTTTTATATTTTAAATCAATAATATTCATCACTATATCTATTTCGTGTCCTCCCTCTTTTTTAATTTTTTTACAAATACTCAATCTTTTTACCGAAGAAGATAGCCCCATTGGAGGATCAACCAAAACAACAATTTTAATTTTTGTTCCTTTTAGTTCTTGGCTGGCTAATTTCACCCACTCAGGATTAATACAAACTGACCTAAAATTAAAGTCCTTGGCTTCTTGACAAAGCTTTTTAATATCTTTGGCTTTAGCGCTTTTTTTAATATTAGTGTGTTCTATTTTTTGTGATATTTTTTCCATATATTTTTTATTTTATTATAGCACAGTTTCTTTGTTCATTAATTAAAAAATCATCGAAAATTATTGGTATCTTTTTTTGAAATTCTTTCAGTAAAGGAATGGCTATTTCTCTTATTTGGGGATGGGCTGCCAAAGAACAGCGGAGTTTAAAAAAATGCCTCCATTCTCTTAAGTTATAAGTGATAACGATTTCTGTCTTTAAAGAATTAGGCAAAACACTTCTGGCCTCTTGAGGGGTTGCTCCTGTTTTTATTAAGTCATTATAAGCTTTTTCGGAATCTTTCATAGATTTTTCCCATATTTTATATTGCTTGCCTTTAAAAAACAAAGGTTTAATAACTTTTATTCCTTTTTCTTTATAATTGCAATACCTAGTACTTTCCTGAGAATAAGACGCTATTCTATGCCTTACTATTTCATGAGTAACTCCTCTGTCACAGATCACTCTAACAGTAATTTTTTCATGTTCTATAACGCTCTCATGTCCCATCTTTATTATCCTAGCTACAAATTTTTTAGCTGAATTATAACTTATTTTACTTTCACTTTTGTAACAAGTACGACCATAGCGCTCTATATTTTTTAAAATTTCTTTTCCACTTATTTTGTCCTCAATAATAAATGATGGTTTAATAATCTTCATAATATTTTTTTAATTTTTTCATGAACTTTCTCAAGAGATATCATTTTATTATTTTCAATACACTCTATAACTTTGAATTCTCTAGGAGCAGTTTTAGCTAAATCTAAATAAGCTTGCAAAGCCTTTTTTAAATGATTAATGTCTTTTTCATGAAGATCTTTTTTTTTGCCTAAATATACTTTTTTTCTGTCTTTAGCTTGAGCTGACATTTTAAAAGATATTTGCGGAGAACTTTTTAAAATAATGGTTAAATCTGGTTTAGGAATTTCAAAGATATTATATTCTAAATTATATAGCCATTTAAAATATTTTTTTCTTTCTTGTTTATCCAGCTTTCCTCCTTGATGACCGGCATTAGAAGAAATATATCTATCAGCGACAACAATATTGCCTTGTTTTAACCATTTCCTTATTTTAAAAGAAGCATCATATCTATCTATAGCATAAAAAACAGAAGCTTTATAAGCATCTATTTTCCCGTATTTACCCTTTAAGTATTCATCCACCATGGCAGCTGATTTTGTACCATGTTGAGGAAAATCAATTTTTTGAACCTTTAATCCTTTTTTTTTAAAATACTTAATTAATAATTTTGTTTGAGTCGCTTTACCAGATCCATCTATTCCTTCTAAAACTATGAATTTTCCTTTAGTCATTTTCAATTTCAATTCCCATGTTTTTAGCTGTTCCTTGTATAATTTTTACAGCTGCTTCTAAATTATTAGCATTCAAATCAGGCATTTTCTTTTTAGCTATTTCTTCAAGTTGAGCTTTAGTAATTTTAGCTATCTTTTTTTTATTAGGCTCCCCTGATCCTTTCTCAATATTAAGCGCTTTTTTTAAAAGCTCTGAGGCAGGCGGTTGCTTTAGAACCAAATCATAAGTTCTATCTTCATAGATCGTTACTTCTGCTGGGATAATAAAGCCTTCTTGATCTTTAGTTTTTTCGTTAAATTTTGAACAAAACTCTCCTATATTTAATCCATGTTGAGCTAAAGCAGGTCCTACTGGTGGAGCAGGGGTAGCTTTACCGGCTTGTAGTTGAATTTTTACAATTGCTTTTACTTTTTTCATATTTTTTTAATTTGTAATAAGTCTATTTCAATGGGAGTATCTCGACCAAACATATTTATTAAAACTTTTACCTTGCCTTTTTCTTCATCTATTTCTTCAACTTTTCCATCAAACTCCTTAAAAGGACCATCTGTAATTTTAACATTATCTCCTTTTTTAAATATTGTTTGATATTGAGGTTTTTCAACCCCTATTCTTTTTTTTAAAGTTTCTATTTCTGGCAAAGAAACTGGAATCGGAGTAGTACCTGAACCAATAAAACCAGTAACATTAGGAGTGTTTCTAACAACATACCAAGAATCATCTGTTACTATCATTTCTACCAAAACATAACCTGGATATATTTTTTCTTCTACTGTTTTTCTTTTTCCGTTCTTTATTTTGATTTTTTTTTCTTTTGGAACCATTACGTTAAAAATCTTATCTTGCATTTGTAATGATTCAATTCTTTTCTTTAAATTATCAGCCACTGCTTCTTCGTATCCAGAATAAGTATGAATAACGTACCAATGTTTTTCTTGAGGTAGTTTTTGTCTGGTCATATTTTTAGAATAAATTTCTCTAATAATTCCATAAAAATTAAATCAAAACCGCCTAAAATCACAGCTATTACCAAAGAAGCACCAATAACAATAACTGTATATTTAATTGTTTCTTGTTTGGTGGGCCAAGTTACTTTTTTAAGTTCTTGTTTTACTTCCTTTAAAAAAATAATTATTTTCATATGGATTTATGGTATTAAAAAACAACCTAAATGTCAAATATCCAAATTTTTAACCTCATTCGCGTAAGTTTGGATAAATTTCTTTCTTAAAGAAACATCATCTCCCATTAAAATATCAAACATTCTATCTGCTTCTTTGGCGTCCTCTATTTGAACCTGTCTCAAAATCCTATTTTCAGGGTTCATAGTTGTTTCCCAAAGTTGTGAAGGATTCATTTCTCCCAAACCTTTATATCTTTGAATATTAAAATTTTTTAGTTTTTTAATAATGTCATTTTTTTCCTGCTCTGCATAAGCATATTTAATATCTTTTCCTGTTTGGATTTTATACAAAGGGGGCTGAGCAATATATAAATAACCCTTTTCAATAATAGGTTTAAAATAACGATAAAAAAAAGTTAATAACAATGTTCTAATATGTGACCCATCAACATCAGCGTCTAAAGTAAGAATAATTCTATGATATCTTATTTTTTCGATATTAAAATCATCTCCAATCCCTGTTCCTAAAGCAATAATTAAAGCTCTTATCTCTTTTGAAGAAAGAATTTTATCTAATCTAGCTCTTTCTACATTTAAAATCTTTCCTCTTAAAGGAAGAATAGCTTGGAATCTTCTATCTCTGGCTAGCTTACAACTTCCTCCAGCTGAATCCCCTTCAACAATAAAAATTTCTGAATCCTCTGGTTTTCTAGAAGCACAATCAGCTAATTTCCCAGGTAAAGATAAACCTTCCATTGCTCCTTTTCTTAAAATAGTTTCTTTGGCTGCTTTGGCTGCTTTTCTAGCTTTTAAAGATAAAATACATTTTTCAATAATAGCCTTAGCATCTTGAGGATTTCTTTCTAAAAAATCTGTTAAATGTTCAGAAACCACTTGGTCAACTATTGATTTTGCTTCTGGATTACCTAATTTAGCTTTAGTTTGACCCTCAAACTGAGGTTCTTTTATCTTAATAGAAATAACAGCAGTTAATCCTTCTCTTATATCTTCTCCTGAAAGATTATCTTCTGATTCTTTAATAATTTCATTTTTCCTAGCATAATCATTAAACGTTCTGGTCAAAGATGATCTAAAACCAGTCAAATGAGTCCCACCATCAACAGTATGGATGTTATTGGCAAAACTTTCTTCATAACATTCATATTCTTCTGTATACCTTAAAGAAGCTTCAACAAAAACATTTTCTTTTTCTCCTGAACAATAAAAAATACTATCATGTCTAGAAATAGTATCTTTAGTTAAGTATTTAACATATGAAGCAATCCCTCCTTCAAAATAAAAAGAGTATTTTTTAACTTCTTTTTTTCTTTCATCCTTAAAAACTATTCTAGTCCCTTTAGTTAAATAAGCTTGTTGTCTTAAATGTTTCAAAATCTTTTTTTCATCAAAACTAATTTCTTTAAAAATTTCTGGATCTGGTTCAAAAATAATAGTGGTTCCGGTCTTTCGAGACGTACCTATTTTTTTAACTGAAGTTTTTACTTTTCCTTTGCTATATTCTTGAAAAAAACTGAAACCGTCTCGAGAAACCTCAGCTCTCATGTATTTTGATAAAGCACAAACAACAGAAACTCCTACTCCATGTAATCCTCCTGAAACCTTATAGGCATCACCACCAAATTTACCCCCAGCATGTAAAGTAGTCATAATGGTTTCTAGGGCTGACTTTTTAGTCAAAGCATGCTTATCTACCGGAATACCTCTTCCATCGTCACTTACCTTAATTTTATTATCAGCTAAAATAGCTACTTCAATATTATAACAATAGCCACCCATTGCTTCGTCTAAAGAATTATCAAGACATTCCCAAACTAAATGATGCAACCCATCTATCCCTGTTGAACCAATATACATTCCCGGTCTTTTTCTGACCGGGTCTAATCCTTCTAAAACATAAATATCCTTAGCTGTATATTCCTTGTTGTGCATACATTCATTTTACCTTAAAATTAAGATAAAATCAAGTAAATTTTGTGTGAAATAAATGCTTATTTTGAGAGTATTTTTTAATAACAGGATTAAGATGAGCTAATCTAATTTTTTTATTTCTATCAATTTTTAAGATTCCCTTGGCTCTATTTTTAATAATTTTTTTATTACTTGGCAAGGGTTGACCGCCACCACCAACACAACCACCCTCACAAGCCATAACTTCTACAAAATCATAATTATTTGATTTTTCTAAAATTTTAATTGCTTTTTTTGTCCCATAAGCTACTGCTATTTTAAGACCATTTATTTTCGCTTCTTTAATTCCTGGCTCTAAGTGTTTAAACTTAATTTTTATTTTTTTGTTAAATATAGTTCTTAAAGCAGCTTCAGCTACTCCCCCTGTCTGACCAAAGATAATTCCAGCTCCAGAAGAATTACTAAAAGGATTATCAAGTTTTCGAGGTTTTATCTTTTTAAAATCAATTTTTTTTCTTTTAATTAATCTTATTAATTCCCTAGTGGTTAAAACATAGTCTACTGGTTTTAATCCATTAATTTTTAATTTTTTAATTCCAATTTCGTGTTTTTTAGAAACGCAAGGCATTATAGAAACAACTATTATATTTTTGGGATCAATTTTGTTTTCCTTAGCATAATAGGTCTTTATAAGTGTCCCAGAAATAATATGGGGCGACTTAACAGTAGTCAAGTTGGGAATAAATTCAGGATAATATTTTTTAATAAATTCTACCCAAGCAGGACAACAAGAAGTAAGCAAAGGAAGATTTTTTCTTTTTTCCAATCTTTTTTTTAGCTCTTCAGCTTCTTCAACGGTCGTAAAATCAGCGCCAACTGAAACATCAAAAACTTTATCAGCCCCTAGCCTATAAAGACTAGCAGCTATTTTTTCTAAAACATTATCTCCGGGATTAAAGCCAAAGGCTTCTCCTAGGCTTGTTCTAATAGCTGGAGCTATTTGAAAAAAAATATATTTCTTTTTTTCTAACAAAGGTTTTTCAATATCTTCGAATTCTCCTACTGCTTCAAAAGCACCGACTGGACAATGTAAAATACATTGCCCACAAAAAATACAATTTCTTTTTTTATCAGGCTCTACAGAAAACATATGACCATTTTTTCTTACTTTTAAATAACTTACCCCTTGTTGTTTACATACTTCAATACAATTCTTACAATCAATACACTTAGAACTGTCAAATATTAAAGAATTGCCAAATTTATAAATAGGAAAATTCTTTTTTCTATCCTTAAATCTATCTTTTTTTAATCCATATTTTTGAGCTAATTTTAAAAGTTTACAATTATCAAGCCAAACACAATCATGACATTCTTCAATATGCTGAGCAAAAATTAATTCTAAGTTTATTTTCCTCATCTTTTCTAACTCTCTATAATGAGTAATAATTTTCATCCCTGGTTTTACCTTAGTATTACAAGCAGTTAATAAACCATCATTAACCTTAACTAGGCATAAACGACAACTAGCTGAGGGTTCTACATCAGCATGATAGCAAAGATTAGGAATATCAACATTGTTTCTTAGAGCTACTTCTAATATTGTTTCTCCTTTTTTTGCTTTTACTTCTTTATTATTGATGGAAATTTTAATTTGTCCCATTTTTTAATTAAACTACTAAAAGGTTTCACCGAAAACCTACCCAAGGCGCATAAACTTGTTTTTTCTAAAACTAAAAATAAATCTTTTAAAACAGGGTTTTTTAGATCCTTTTCCTTAATAATTTCGTATATTCTAAAAAGTCCTTCTCTGCATGGTACACATTTATCACAATTATTATTAATAAAAAAATCAGCCCATTTTTCCATTAATAAATAAGGATCTGTTTTTTTAGTATTATATACGATCAAAGAACCAATTCCGGAAATTGATTTTTTTAGCTCTGAAGATAATAAGATTTCTCCTGAAGCTCCCCCGCCTGCCTGCACAAAAAAATCAAAGTTGGGCCAATTATTAGTTTTTTTTAAAATATCTTGAATAGATAAATTATCTTTAAGTTCAAAAACCCCTTTGTTTTTAATATCTCCTTGAATTGAATAAAATCTTTCTTGGTTGTACTTTTTTTGAAAAATTTTAAAAACATAATAAAAAGTTTCTACATTATTAATCAAAGTAGGCATACCATAAAGGCCCTTTTCTGTAGGAAAAGGAGGTTTTACCCTTGGTTCTGGTTTATTTCCTTCAATTGCTTGTATGGCCGAAGTTTCTTCTCCAGCTATATATTCTTTCTCTTTCTTAAAAACAATAATATTTTTAGGTATTTTCCTTCTAAATTCTTTATAATAATCTGGTTTAAAATAAATATAAGCCTGACTCTTTTTAAATGTATTTAAGGCAACTTCTATTCCTGATAAAACTTCTTTTAAGTGATTTTTTAAAATATAATAATCTTTATATACCAAGGGTTCTCCTTCTGAGGCATTACAAATAATATATTTTTTTAAAGCTTTAGCTCCTTTTACCATTTCCCACTTTAGTCCTGTAAGATACCCAGAGCCACTTCTCCCTCTAAGATTAGATTTTTTTAATTCTGTAATAATATCCATTTTTTAATAATATCTTAAAAAAAAGAAAAACTCAAGAAATGAAAAGGGCAAGTCATAGACCTGCCCTATTTTTTGAATAACCAATCAATAATTTTTCTAAGTAAACTTCTTTTTTGCCTTTCTTCAATTGTTCTTTTGCAAAGGCTTAATTGTTCCTCAGCTAACTTATTCCAAGGATCAAGTTTTAATACTTGCTTAAATGATTCGACAGCTTCAAAATATCTTCTTTTTTTAAAGGAAAATAAACCTTGATTAAAAATATTCTCTACTTTTTTTTGGTGTTTAAAATATTCAAAAATTGCATTTAAAACCCTTATTCTGGCTTTACTATAATTTTCTTGCGGCCA
>JAQUNM010000019.1 GCA_028717605.1 Minisyncoccota bacterium | reverse complement strand
GGTCAAGTTATGCCCTTGAGTTCTACAGAAACAGCTGAAATGACCAAAATTTTAGAAAATACTTTTAGATTGATTAATATTTCTATGATCAATGAATTATCTCTTTTTTGTAGTAAGATGGGAATTGATATTTGGGAAGTAATTGAAGCTGCTAAAACAAAGCCTTATGGTTTTATGCCATTTTATCCTTCTCCCAAAATAGGAGGACATTGCATTCCTTTAGATCCTTTTTATTTAAGCTATAAAGCTAGAGAATATAATTTTTGGACAAGATTTATAGAATTAGCTGGAGAAATTAATGAACAAATGCCCCACTTTGTTACCACTTCTATTATTACAACTTTGAATAAGAAAAAAAAGTCTCTTAGAGGTTCTAAAATATTAATTTGGGGAGTAAGTTACAAAAAAGATATTGGAGATCTAAGAGAATCAGCTGCTTATGATTTAATTCCTGATTTGTTAAGAAAAGGAGCTAAAATTGATTATTTTGATCCTTTTGTCAAAGAAATTAAAATTAAAGATAAGTCTTTCAAAAGCATTAAATACCAAGAGAAAATTTTAAAAAATTATGATTTAGTTTTAATTTTAACTGATCATTCTGATTTTGATTATGAAAAAATAGCTCAGAAAGCTAATTTAATAGTAGATACCAGAAACGCAATAAAGTCGAGGAAGTATAAAAATGTCTTTTATTTCTAATGAAATTTTTATTAATTGGTAATGGCTTTATATCTCCAACTCATAAAAAGGCAATTGAACAAATAAAAGGGGAAATTGTAGATTGTTTTGGAATAGAAAAAGGGGAGAGTTATTGGCAACAAGCTATAGAAAAAACTAATGCTGATTGTGTTGTTATTCTAACTCCTAATGATTTGCACTTTTCAATGGTTAAAAAAGCATTAGAGAATAAAAAGATTGTTCTTTGTGAAAAACCTTTAGTTATTAATTCTAAAGATATGGAGTTAATAAAGAATAAAAATGTTTTTACAGTTTTGCAATTAAGACATCATCCCTTAACTAAAGAATTGAAAAAAGAAATATCTAAAGATAAAAAATACGAAATTCAAATGGATATTTCTGTTCATAGAGACCCTGAATATTATCAATGTTGGAAAGGACAAAAGCAAAGATCAGGCGGAGTAGTTTTTAATCTAGGTATTCATTATTTTGATCTACTTTTATACTTATTTGGAGGTGCTCTTGAGGTTAAAACTGATTGTATAGATGATAAAACAGCCAAAGGAATAATTAAAGGAAAAAACTATACTTGTTCTTGGCGAGTCAATACAGATGAAACTAGAGAAAAACAAAGAAGAGTTTTTAAAATAAATGGTCTTGATTATAATTTTTCTTCTAAAGATAACTTGGCTTTTGAAAATTTACATGTTTTTGTTTATCAAGATTTATTAGAGAAAAAAGGAGTTTTACCTGAAGAATGTTTAAAATCAATTAAATTAATAGAAAAAATTTATGAAAAAGTCTAAAATTTGGAAAGATTGTCAAGTTTTAAAAGGAGCTATTATTGGTAAAGATTGTGTAATTGGTCATAATTGTTTAATTGGTTCTAAAGCTAAAATAGGGAATGGGGTAAAAATTCAGTCTAATACAGATGTCTGGGATTATGTCACCTTAGAAGATTATGTTTTTGTTGGCCCTTCTGTTGTTTTTACTAATGATAAAAATCCAAGAGCCAAATATCCTAAAAAAGAATATCCTGAATATGGTAAATGGTTACCAACTTTAGTAAAACAAGGAGCAACCTTAGGAGCTAATTCTACTATTGTTTGCGGTAATACTATTGGTCAATGGGCTATGATTGGGTCAGGGTCTGTGGTAACCAATGATATTCCAGACTATGCTATAGCTGTAGGAGTGCCAGTTAAGGTTATTGGTTGGGCTTGTGAATGTGGGAATAAAATAGATTTTTCTAAGAACAAGGCTATTTGTAAAATTTGTCAAAGAAAGTATAAAAAAGAAAAAGACAAAGTATGTCAGATTTAAAGGATCAATACAAATCAATTAAAAAAGAAATTAATCAAGCTATTCAAAGAGTACTAGATAGTTCTGTTTTTATTAGAGGGAAAGAAGTAGAAAGTTTTGAAAAAGAATTAGCTCTTTTTTGTCAGAAAAAATATGCTATTTCTGTTAATTCTGGAACAGATGCTCTTTTTCTATCCTTAAAAGCTTTAGGAATTGGTCCTGGAGATGAAGTAATAACTAGTCCTTTTACATTTGTAGCCACAGCAGGAGCAATTGCTAATTGCGGAGCTAGACCTATTTTTGTTGATATTGAAAAGAATAGTTTTAATATTAATCCTGATTTAATTAAAAAAGCTGTTACTAAAAGAACTAAAGCTATAATACCTATTCATTTGTTTGGTCAATTAGCTAACGTAGATAGAATAAAAAAATATAATTTACCTATTGTAGAAGATGCAGCTCAGGCAATAGGGAATAAAATGATAGGGGATTTGGCTTGTTATTCTTTTTTCCCTTCTAAAAATTTAGGGGCCTATGGAGACGGAGGAGCAATAGTAACTGATAACGAAAAACTAGCTGAGAAGATAAGATTATTGAAAAATCATGGTTCCTCATCTAATCAAAAATACTTGAATTTAATTGTGGGAACTAATTCAAGGCTAGATGCTTTGCAAGCAGCTATTTTAAGAGTAAAGTTAAAATATTTAAAAAAATGGAATGAAAGAAGAAAACAAATAGCTGAGAATTATAATAAATCATTATCTGGTATAGGAGATATTATTATTCCTAAAATAACCAAAGATCATGTTTTTAATCAATATACTATTAGAACTAAAAAAAGAGATAAATTAAAAAAACATATTCCTTATATGATTTATTATCCCTTACCTTTACATTTACAGCCTGCTTTTAAATATTTGAATCATAAAAAAGGGGATTTTCCAGAAGCAGAAAAAGCTTCAAGGGAAGTTTTATCTTTGCCAATTTATCCGGAACTATCTAGGAAAGATCAAGATTTAATTATTAAGAGAATAAAGGAGTTTTATGAAAAATAAGTTTTTGACAAGAGAGTTAATATAATTTTAATATGAAGTTTTATACAAACAAAAAGATCTGTATCATTTTAGGGACAAGACCAGAGATAATTAAAATGTCTCCAATTATTAAGGCATGTAAAAAACAAAAAATTAAGTTTTTTATTTTACATACCAATCAACATTATTCAGAGAGTTTGGATAAAATTTTTTTTAAGGAATTAAGACTACCTCAAGCAAAATATAACCTTAAGATAGGTTCAGGGTCTCATGCAGAAGAGGTTGGCAGAATGTTAATAAACATAGAGAAGATTCTAGTAAAAGAAACTCCGAATATAGTTTTAGTGGAAGGAGATACTAATACTGTATTAGCTGGAGCATTGGCAGCGGCTAAACTAAATATTAAGTTAGGACATATAGAAGCGGGATTAAGGTCTTATTTTAGAAAAATGCCAGAAGAGATTAATAGAATTTTGACAGATCACTGCTCAGATTTCCTTTTTGCACCTACTAAAAATGCAAAAAATATTTTGTTAAAAGAAGGAATTTCTAGTAAAAAAATATTTATTACTGGTAATACGATTGTTGAGGCAGTTCATCAAAACTTAAAACTAGCTAATAAAAAATCAAAAATTTTAAGTAGATTAAAGATTCAAAAAGAAAATTATTTCTTAGTTACCATTCATCGTTCAGAAAATGTTGATAAAATAGAAGGGTTAAAAGAAATTTTGGAAGGATTAGATTTAATTTATATGAGATTTAATTTACCCATTATTTATCCCGTTCATCCTAGAACCAAAAAAATGATAAAAAAATTTAAATTACGAATTTCTAAAAATATTAAGCTAATTGAACCAGTCGGTTTTTTAGATTTTTTAAAACTAGAAGCCAATGCAAAATTAATTTTAACTGATTCTGGGGGGGTTCAAGAAGAAGCTTGTATTTTGCAAGTTCCTTGTGTGACATTAAGAGAAAACACCGAAAGACCAGAAACACTAGAAGTTAAGGGTAATATATTATCTGGGTGTGATTCTAGAAAAATTTTAAAATGTGTTTTAAAAATGATAAATAAAAAAAGAAATTGGAAAAATCCATTTGGTAGCGGGGATGCTAGTAAAAAAATATTAAAATTATTTTTGAAAAATGCGAAATAAAAAAAAAGTAGTATTTTTGAGAAGTAACCCTGTTAATCCTGACCCTAGGGTTGAAAATGAAATTAGCTATTTAATTGAAAACTATGAAATAGAGGTATTGGGTTGGGATAGAAAAAAAGAAAATAAAAAAGAAGAAATAAGAAAAAATTTTATTATTTTTCGTTATCAAGGAAGGGGAAGATATGGTTCTGGGTTAAGAAATATTATACCTATTTTAAAATGGTGGATATATGAGTTTATTTGGTTATTAAATAGAAAAGTTGATTTTATTCATGTTTGTGATTTTGATACTTATTTACCAGCCTTATTGGTAGCAAAAATTAAAAAAAAGAAAATTATTTATGATATTGTTGATTTTTATGTTGATTCAGCGGCTTCCACTGCTCCCTTGTTTTTAAAGAAGATTATAAAGAAAATAGATTTATTTTTAATCCAATTTGCCGATGGCGTTATCATTGCTGATGACAGGCGGTTAAACCAAATTCATGGGGCAAAACCAAAAAAAGTTATAAGTCTTTATAATTCTCCACCAGATCTTTATAAAGAATTTAACAGAAACATTGAGAATGTTAAAAAAAATAAAAAATTTATTATCGGTTATTTTGGATTAGTCGAAAAGAATCGGGGGTTTGATATGATAATTAACATAGTTTCAAAAAAAGCAAACAGAAACAAGATGAATCTTATTGTTTTTGGAGAAGGGCCTTATATGGAAAATATTATAAGGAAAATTAAAAATGAAAATATTCAAAATGTTAGAATAAATAAAAAAATTTATTATAAGAAAGCCTTGGAAGAATTTTCTAAATGTGATATAACTTTTGCGCTCTATGATCCAAAAGTACCAAATTATAGATATTCTAGTCCTAATAAATTATTTGAGGCGATGATGTTCGGGAAGCCAATCATTGTAAATAAAAATACATCTATGGATAAAATTGTCGAGTATCATAAATGTGGGATAGTAGTAGACTATAATAATGAAGAAGAAATTGAAAAAGCAATTTTTAAATTAATAAAATTGAAGACAAAATCAGTTAACTTTTATGGAGAAGCCGGGAGAAACGCCTATTTGAAATTTTTTCATCATAAGGTTTTGCGTGAAAAATTAATTCGATTTTATGAAAGTGTTGACTTTAAAAAATAAATAATATCAATGGAATTTTTAGAAATATTTAATTTATTTTTGATCTTGTTTGTTGTTTTTCTTAGCGGAATTTTTGGCTGGACAAGGTTAAAGCAAAACAATGTATCTTGTATATTGTATGGATATTATCTTGTAATTTTTGGATTAGCACAACTATTTGCATTTGTTTTTAATATAGAATTTGCTTTTCCTATAGAAATAAAGTTAAAAGCAAATATTTTGAATATTATAGTTTTGTTTTTTATATTTTTAGGTGAAAAGTTACTTTTTCAAAAAATAAAAAAAACTGATAAAGCGAATGAAGAAAAAACAATTAGGATAATAAAAAATAATAAATTAAATCTTTCTATATTAATGTGGTTAACGCTTATTTTGTCTATGTGTGGTTTCGTGTTTCTAATATTAGGAAAAGGGATTCCATTAGAATATTTTTTTTCTGCAAAAACGAGAACCGTTTATACGGTAGCCGTAAATTGGTTTTTTGTATTTTCTGGCAGTTCATTGCTTTTGTTTGTTATGATATCAAATTATATATCGTTAATAAAAAAGAATTGGTTAGTTTTGGGTATAGGAGCCTTGATTACCCTTTTAGCGGTATCTTTAGCTGGTACGCGTGCTTATGTTTTTTTTATTATTGGGCCATTTCTATATTACTATATTTCTTTTAATAAAATAAATACAAAACTTAAAAAAATAATGTTTGCAAGCAGTTTTATAATTTTATTTTTCATTTTTTTTACAACACTTCATCTTTGGCGATGGCAAGAAGAAAGAACCCCGCAAGTCTTTTTAGAACAATTGCTTGATAAAAGAACTTATTTTTTCCTTTTAGAAAATCCTAATTCTGAATTTAATTATCGCCTTCGTATTTTTCAAGCCGTAACTTTATTCCCTCGAGAAAATGATTGGTTATACGGTAATACATATAAAAATATTTTGCTTTTTTGGTTACCTTCGGGTTTTAGTGAAAAAAATAAAGTAGATACAATGTACAAGTTTGCTGATGCTATAGATGGCACAACATCTGCATATGAAAGAAGAAGAAGTATTCAGCCAACGCTTACGGGAGATTTTTATATAAATTTTGGATATTTATTTTGGTTACCTGCATTAATATGGGGGATGGGTTTATCTTTTGTTTATATAAAAGCTCGGAATAATATTTTTTGGAATTTATTAGCAGGTTCTAGCTTGGTTTATTTTTTAGCCTTATCTTTGCGCGGGTCTATCTATTTAGCGTTTTTCCAAATCATAACATTTACTATTTTTTTAATTTGTATATTTTTTATATTATATATTCCAAGGCTAAATTATTATAATAAACTTAAAAACAATGAAGAAAATAAAGAAAAATAAAAACAAAACATTAAATGGTTTTAGAGAATTAATTAAAGGCACAAGTTAAATTATTTTTATGATTGACTGTTTATTTATTTCTATAATAATTCCTTGCCGAAACGAAGAAATTTTTATTGGTAAATGTTTAGGCTCTCTTTTAGAACAAGATTGGCCCAAAGATAGAATGGAAATTTTAGTTGTAGATGGAAGTTCAGAAGATAAAACAAAAGAAATAATACATGAATATTCAAAAAGATATCCATTTATTAGGTTATTAAATAATCCAAATAAATTTACTCCTTTTGCCTTTAATATTGGGGTTAAAGAAAGTAAGGGAGAATTAATCTTTTTAATGAGCGCTCATGCTGGTTATAAAAAAGATTATATTTCAAAATGTGTTAAATATCTAGAAGAACATAACGCCGATAACATTGGAGGAATAATGAAAACCCTACCAAGAGAAAATACATTAATTTCAAGGGCTATTGTATTGGCCCTATCTTCTTCTTTTGGGGTAGGTAATTCTAAATTTAGGAAAGGAGCAGTCAAACCAATGTGGGTAGATACGGTTTTTGGGGGATGTTATAGAAAAGAGGTTTTTAATAAAATAGGACTATTTAATGAAAATCTTATTAGAAGTCAGGATATGGAGTTTAATATAAGATTAAAAAAGGCAGGAGGTAAAATCCTTTTACACCCTGAAATTATTAGTTATTATTATCCAAAAGCAACAAACTTAATAAAATTTTTTTTATATAACATTAAAAATGGAATTTGGATTATTTATTCTTCTAAATTTACAAAAAAAACCCTACGAATAAGACATTATATTTCATTTCTTTTTGTTTTGGCTTTATTAATAACAGGGCTATTAGGAATCTTTAATTTGTACTTTTGGTTTATATTTTTGTTCATATTAACTCTCTATTTTTTAATTAACTTTTATTTTTCTATTAAAATTGCTATAAAGGAAAAGGAGCTAAAATATATTTTTATTATGCCAATAGCATTTATGAGTAGACATATTAGTTATGGCATAGGATCTTTTTTAGGAATAATTAAATTATTAAAAAAATAAATTTATGGAATTAAGAAAAAAAGAAGAAATAAAACATGCAAATAAACTTAAAACCTTACTTAAAGATGCTTTAGATAGAGAAAAAATAGCATCTAATAAAAAGTTTTATTCAATTACTTGGAGTAGTAAAAAATTTATTAAAGAGTGGTTATTAAATGAATTGCTTAATACTAATAAAAAATTTTTAGATTATTGTTGCGGAGAAGGAGAAACATGTCTTTTCTTAGCCAAAGAAGGGGTTGATGTGACTGGAATAGATATATCTGATGTTTCAATAAAGTTAGCAGAAGAGAAAGCATTAAAAGAAGTAATAAAAGATAATTTAAATTTTTTAGTCATGGATGGAGAAAATATGACATTCTCAGACAATACTTTTGATGTTATTTTTTGTAGTGGGGTTTTGCATCATCTTGATATAAATAAGGCCTTTCAAGAATTAAACAGAGTATTGAAGCCAAACGGTAAAATTATTTGTAATGAACCATTAGCATATAATCCCATTTTTCAGTTGTATAGAAAAAGAACTCCACAATTAAGAACCGAATGGGAGGCAGAACATATTTTAAAAAAAGAAGATATATACCTAGCTAAGAAGTATTTTAATAAATTAGAAATAAGGTCTTTTCATTTAGCCACTTTATTAGCTGTTCCTTTTCGTAAAACAAAAATATTTAATTTTATTCTAGGTTTTCTTGAAAAAATAGATTTTATTTTATTAAAAATACCTTTTATTAAGTGGTTATCTTGGCAAGTAGTTTTTATACTTGAAAAACCCAAGAAAAGTAAATGATAAAAAGATTATTTGATATTATTTTTTCTCTTTTAGGTTTAATAATATTATTACCTTTTTTTGTTTTAACAACTATATTAATTAAAAAAGATTCTAAAGGATCTGTTTTTTATCGTGGAATAAGGTCTGGGAAAAATGGTAAACCCTTTAAAATTTTTAAATTTAGAACAATGGTAGAAAATGCAGAAAAAATAGGTGGGCCTTCAACAGGTTTTAATGATTTTCGTTTTACCAAATTAGGTAAATTTTTAAGAAGATATAAAATAGACGAATTACCACAATTAATTAATATTTTGAAAGGAGAAATGAGTATGGTTGGACCAAGACCTCAAGTTGAAGAATATACAAAGCAGTATAAAGGAGAAGATAAAATGATTCTTTCTGTTAAACCAGGATTAAC
>JAQUNM010000018.1 GCA_028717605.1 Minisyncoccota bacterium | reverse complement strand
ATCGCTTAAGTCGCCGGCAATTTGGACTTCTGTAATTAACAAAGAAAAAACAGGCAAAGGAAAGAATAAAAAAATTAATATTTTTAACATAATTTTTTAATTAAATCTCTTAATTCAGCTGCTCTTTCAAAGTTAAGCCCTTGAGCTGCTTTTTTCATTTCTTTTTCTAATATTTTTTTGTCCTTAACAAAGAATTCAGTTTTAATTTCTTTTTTGAAAAAGGACCATTCTTTAATATTAGAGACAATTTTTTTGGGAATAATTTTATTTTTTCTATTGAATTCTTTTTGGATTTTTCTTCTTCTGTCGGTCTCTTCAATTGCCGCTTGCATTGATCTGGTTATTTTGTCTGCGAAAAGAATTACTTTGGCTTTTTCATTTCTAGCTGCTCTACCCATTGTTTGGATCAAGGTAGTAGTTGATCTTAAAAAACCTTCTTTATCAGCATCGAGAATTATTATTAAACCTACTTCTGGTAAATCTAGCCCTTCCCTTAAAAGGTTAACTCCTACTAAAACATCATATTTTCCTTGTCTTAGATTTTTTAATATTTCTGGTCTTTCTAAGGTTTTGGTTTCAGAATGAATCCATTGACTTTTTATTCCTTCTTGAATAAATCTCTCTGAAATTAATTCAGCTAATTTTTTAGAAATAGTTATTACCAAGGTTTTTTCTTTTTGCCCTTTAATCTCTTTTATTGTTTCCTGGATCTGATTTTTACAGGGTTTTATTTGAATTTCTGGTTCTAGTAATCCTGTTGGCCTAGTCAATAACTCAATTATTTTAGCTCTTTTTTTTTCATATTCAGCTGGAGTGGCTGAAACATAAATTGTTTTTGTTTGTTTGTTTTCAAATTCGTTTAAAGTTAATGGTCTATTATCTATGGCTGATTTTAATCTAAAACCATGATCTATCAAGGTTTGTTTTCTGATTCTGTCTTGAACAGCCATGGCTTTTAATTGAGGGATAGTAATGTGAGATTCGTCAATAATTATTAAAAAGTCCTTATATGCTTTCTTAAAATAATCTAAAAGACAGAAAGGAGGTTTTCCTGGTTTTCTAAACTCTAAGTGAGAAGAATAATTTTCGATTCCCGAGCAATAACCTAATTCTTTTATCATTTCTAAATCATATTTTGTTCTTTGCTCTATTCGCTGAGCTTTTAGGGGATGTTTTTTTAATTCTTTGATTCTTTGCTGCAGCTCTGATTCTATATTTTGTAAACTAAGGTCTAGCTTGTTTTTTTCTGGTATCCAAAAATTAGCTGGGAATATTTCAAAAGAATTAGTTAGTTTATTATTTTTTAATTCTATCTCTATTTTTTTATCAGAAGAAACAGGGAAAATAATAATTTTATCTCCTCTTATTTTAAAGGTGCCTGGTTCTTCTGTTTCTGTTCTTTGATATTGTAAAGAAATTAAAGATTTAATTATTTCTCTTTGAGAGATAGTTTGTCCTTTTTGTAAAAACAGAGATACTTTTTGATAGTTTTCTGGAGATCCTAAATTATATATGCAAGAAACAGAAGCAGAAACAATAACATGTCTTTTTTGAATTATATCCTGAACAGCAGCGTGTCTTAATTTATCTATCAATTTATTAATTTTAGCGTCTTTTTCAATGTATTTGTTTAGTTGAGGGATATAGGCTTCTGGCTGATAATAATCATAGTAACTGACAAAATAATGGGAATAAGCTTTGGGGAAAAAAGACTTAAATTCTTGATATAGTTGAGCAGCTAGAGTTTTATTAGCTGAAATTACTAAAGCTGGTTTTTTTTCTTTTTCAATTAATTTAGATAAAACAAATGTCTTACCAGAACCAGTAACGCCCAGTAAAACAAAATTACCTTTTTTAGAAAGCTCACTAGTTACTCTTTTTTGATCTTTCGTTGGGTTAAAATTACTATATACCTTAAAAGACATTATAATATTCTAGCATATTTGATAAGTTTTAATCTAATTTTTTTTATGTTATAATTAATTAATGATTTATTATTTATCAGGAAAGGTTTTAAGAAAAAAGGAAAAATATATTGTTATAGTAGTAAACAATATTGGGTATAAGGTTTTTGTTTCTAAAAAAACCCTAAACCAGATTACTGAAAAAGAAACAGAGTTATTCTGTTTCTTGAATGTGAAAGAGAAAGGTATGGAGCTTTATGGCTTCTTAAAAGAAGAGGAGCTAGAATTTTTTGAATTATTAGAAGCCTTAAGAGGAATAGGTCCTAAGGTAGCCCTAGAAATAGCCTGTATAGGAAATATTGAAGAAGTGAAAAAAAGAATAATTAATCAAGACCCAACTGTTTTTCAAGGAATACCTGGTTTAGGGACTAAAAGAAAAGCTTCTTTGATACTAGAACTTTCTGGTAAAATTAGACAGGAATCTAATCAGAAAACAGAAGAAGAGAAAGCTTTAATTTGTTTAGGTTTTTCTTTAGAAGAATCTAAACAAGCCTTGAAAAAGGTGGATTATAATTTAAAATCAGAAGAAAAAATAAAGCAAGCTTTAAAAATTCTAGGCCAAAAATGAAAGAAGAGATAAAAAAAATAACTCCAGAATTTATTTTAAACTTTTATCATTTTGTTTTAGCTTTTTTATCAGCTTTATTTTATGGTTTTCCTTCTAAGAAAATAAAAGTAGTGGGTATTACCGGAACTAGTGGGAAAACAACTACCGCAGAATTAATCTCTTTAATTTTAGAAAAGGCTGGATATAAGACAGCTGTTTTGTCCTCTATTAAATTTAAAATAAAAGAACAAGAAAAAGAAAATGATTTGAAAATGACTATGCCAGGAAGGTTTAAGTTACAAAGATTTTTAAAACAAGCTGTTTTACAAAAATGTGATTACGCTGTTTTAGAGGTAACCTCAGAAGGAATTAAACAATACAGACATAAATTTATCGATTTTAAAGTTAGTGTTTTTACTAATCTTTCGCCAGAACATATTGAGTCTCATAAGGGTTTTGAAAATTATAAAAAATGCAAAGGAAGATTGTTTGAGCAGACTAAAAACATTCATATTATTAATTATGACGACGAAAATAAAGACTATTTTTTACAGTTTAAAGCAAAAGAAAAATGGTTATTTTCTTTAAAACAGGAGAAAGACAACATTATTAAGGCTAGAAAAACAGATTCTGGTTTTTCAATTAATAACCAAGAAATAAAGCTTTTAATCCCAGGAGAATTTAATGTGTATAATGCCTTGGCTGCTCTTTGTTTTGGTTTGTCTCAAAGAATTAATTTTAATATTATCAAACACGCCTTAGAAAACTATCCTGGTGTTCCAGGAAGAATGGAAGTAGTGATTAAAAAACCCTTCAAGGTTGTTATAGATTATGCTATTACGCCTGTTTCCTTAGAAAAAGCTTATCAAACATTAGGCAATAACTTAATTTGTGTTTTGGGTTCTTGTGGAGGGGGTAGAGATAAGTGGAAAAGGCCTGTCTTTGGTAAAATAGCTTCTCAGTATTGTAAAAAAGTTATTTTAACTAATGAAGATCCTTATGATGAAGATCCTGAACAGATTATTAATCAAATAGCAAAAGGATGTACAAAACCAGCTATTAAGATTATAGACCGAAAAGAGGCTATAAAAAAAGCCCTACAATTAGCTCAAGAAAAAGATACAATTATTATTACTGGCAAAGGATGTGAGCCCTGGATGTGCATAAAGGGAGGAAAAAAGATTCCTTGGAACGAAAAAGAAATTATCTTACAAGAATTTAGTTCTTTAAAAAAATAAAGGAGGTTGGAATGATGACTCTCTTAAGCAATGGTTTTGTAGCCATTAGCTCAGGCATTGTGGCAATTGTTATTTTTATGATAGCCGGCTTTAAAAGAAAAACACTAAATTCTACCGACCCATTAGTTTTGACTAATGCTTTGTTTCTATTAGGAATTATTTTTCTTTTTTTGTCCTGTGTTATTTCTATGAACTATGGCAAGGGTAAGCCGGCAATAGACAGTTTTGCCTCTGTTCGTCTGCCCGCTTATTCTGTATTTGAAACGCTTCGTGTTATTTGGGTGGCTGATAACACATATATTGTTGTTTTGCAAAGTCCAGACAATCAGGTTTATATTTACAAGATGAAAGAACCGCCTCCTAAGTTTTTCAAGGTACAACCTCAAGGAAGGAGGTATCAAGAAATTACATTAAGGGAGAGATGATATTTATCTCTCCCTTTTTTCGTGTTAAAATTGAGACATGGAACGATTCAAAAAGATATCTAATTGGCTCTGGGAAATTCTTCCAACATTTAAGAAAGAAATGAGAGTGGCGGCTAGAGTTTATGCTTCGGAAGAGCTGTTAAAAGACATTTTAAAAGATGAATCAATCAATCAATTAATTAACTCAACTACCTTACCTGGTATTGAAAAATATGCTATTGCTATGCCAGATTGCCATGAGGGGTATTCTGTGCCTATTGGTTTTGTGGGCGCTATTAGAGCAGATAATGGTGTTATTTCTCCTGGTGCCTGTGGTTTTGACATTAATTGCGGGATGAGACTTTTAAAATCAGAGTATACTTTTAAAGAGTTATTTCCATCCTTAGACAAATTAAGCTCTGAGATTCAAGCACAAATTCCCTCAGGGTTAGGACAGGGAGGACGAACTAGTTTATTTAAAGAAAAAGTAAATAATATATTAGAACAAGGGGCTCAATATCTTTTCAAACAGGGATATGGGGTAGAACAAGATGTTGTTAATTGTGAATCTCAGGGACGGTTAAGTTGGGCTGATATTAGTAGTGTTTCTGAAAAAGCCAAAAACAGAGGGAAAGATCAAGTTGGCACATTAGGTAGTGGCAATCATTTTTTAGAGATTCAAAAAGTGGAAGAAATTTTTGACAGTGAATCTGCCTCTGTTCTGGGTTTATTTAAAAATCAAATAGTAGTTATGATTCATTGTGGTTCTCGGGGGTTAGGACACCAAATTTGCACTGATTATTTGAAAGAGTTTATTCCTTTAATGAATAATAGGTATAAAATTAAAGTTCCAGATCAAGAATTTGCTTGTGTTCCTTTTAATTCTTTTCATGGTCAAAAATATTTTCAAGCAATGGCTTGTGCCGCTAATTATGCTTGGGCTAATAGACAAATGATAACTTATCTTATTAGAAAGACTTGGCAGAGAGTCTTAGGAGAAAAAAATTCTTCACTTATTGCTCTTTATGATGTTGCTCACAATATTATTAAAAAAGAAGAATACACCATTGGAGAAAAAGAAATTGAACTATTAGTTCACAGAAAAGGAGCAACCAGAGCTTTTCCTCCTGAAAACCCTGAAATTCCAGAAAAATATAGAAAAATTGGCCAGCCAGTTTTAATTCCAGGTTCAATGGGAACAGCTTCTTATGTCTTAACTGGCAAAAAAGAAGCAGAACAATCTTTTTATTCTGTTTCTCATGGAGCTGGTAGAGTTATGTCTCGTCATGAAGCTAGAAGGAAATTTGATGGCAGAAAAATAATACTTGACTTAAAACAAAAAGGGATTTTGGTAAAGTGTCGTTCTCAAATAGGTATTGTTGAAGAAGCTCCCTTTGTTTACAAGAATATTGATCAGGTAGTAAATGTAATTGAAAAAGCAAATTTAGCTAAAAAAATAATTAAATTAGTTCCTCTAGCGATTATAAAAGGAGAATAATATTTGCTTTTTTTTCTTTTTTATGTAAAATGAAAGTATGATAAAACCCGAAGAAAAAATAGATATTATCAAAAAGCACAAAACTCATGAGACAGATACTGGGTCGGCTGAAGTTCAGGTGGCCTTATTATCAAAAGAGATTGAGCTTTTGCTTTTGCATCTAAAAAAACACTCTAAAGATTTTCATTCAAAAAAAGGTTTGTTAAAAATGGTAGCTCAAAGAAGAAAATTTTTAAAATATATTCAGCAGGAGGATGAAAAAAAATATCAAGAACTTATTAAAAAAATAGGGCTTAAAAAATAATATGGTCATTAAACATAGCGGCCAGAGAGTAGGTGTTCTAATAGACGTTCAAAACCTTTATCATTCAGCTAAAAATATTTATCACACAAGGGTTAATTTTAAAGAAATCTTAAAAACAGCTATTTCTAAAAGAAACCTAATTAGGGTTTTTGCTTATGTAGTGAAAACCAAAACAGGAGAAGAGAAGTCTTTTTTCGAAGCTTTAATAAAGCTAGGGATAGAAACTAGAGTTAAGGATTTACAAGAATTTTATGGTGGAGCTAAAAAAGCTGACTGGGATGTTGGTCTGGTCATTGATGCCATTAGAATAGCCCCTAGTATTGACACTCTAGTCTTAGTTTCTGGAGACGGCGATTTTGTTTCTTTAGTAGAATATCTAAAAAATCAAGGTAAAAGAGTAGAAGTAATGGCCTTTGGCAAGTCTTCCTCTTCGAGTTTAAAGGAAAAAGCTGATGAATTTATTGACTTAGGGGAAGAGAAATATTTGCTCAGAAAATAATATGGAAAAAGTTTTTAAATTAATCCTAAAAGAAAAAGAAATTGAATGTAAGTTTAATAATTTAGCTGAGCAAGCTAATGGGCAAATTATAACTAGAATAGGAGACACTGTGCTTTTAACTACAGTTGTTATGGGAGAAGAAAGACCAGATTTTGGTTTTTTTCCGTTAACTGTTGAATTTGAGGAAAAATATTATGCGGCTGGAAAGATTAAAGGAGCTAGATTTATAAAAAGAGAAGGAAAACCTTCAGATGAGGCTATTTGTACTGCTCGACTAATTGATAGATCTATTAGGCCTAGGTTTTCTGCTGATTTTACTAGAGAAGTCCAAGTAATTTCTGCTGTTTTTTCTTGGGATAATGAAAATGATCCAGATATCCTAGGATTAATAGGGTCTTCTTTGGCTTTATCTATTTCAGATATTCCTTGGCAGGGGCCGTTAGCTGCTGTCAGGGTAGGAAGAGTTAATAATGAATTTATTCTTAACCCTACTTACGAACAAAGAAAAGAAAGCGATTTAGACATAGTTTTTGCTGGAGCTCTAGATCAAGGAAATCTATTAATCAACATGATAGAGGGTGGAGCGAAAGAGGTTAAAGAAGAAACAATTATCCAAGCTTTAGATTTCGCTAAAGAATTTTTAGAAAAAATCATTTATTTTCAACAAGATATTATTAAAGAAATTGGCAAAGAGAAAATTAGTTTACAAAAGAAAGAAGTTAATACTGAGTTTGAAAAAATAGTTAAAGATTTTCTTAAACAAAAATTAGAAAACGTTTTATTTGAACAAAAAGCAGATAAAACAAGAATAAATGATTTAAAAAAAGAATTGACTCTTTTAATTCAAGAAAATTATCCTGAGTATATTTCTTTGGCTTTGCAAATAATGGATAAAGAAATAGATTATTTAATTCACAAAAACATCCTTGATCAAGAAAAAAGAGTTGATCAAAGAAAACTAGACGAAATAAGACCAATTTCCTGTCAGGTTGGATTATTTCCTCGGACTCATGGTTCAGGATTGTTTTGCCGAGGGAAAACAAAGGGTCTTTCTATTCTTACCTTGGGTGCTCCAGGAGATCAACAATTAGTCGAAGGCATGGAAGTAGCAGGCAAAAAGAGATTTATGCACCATTATAATTTCCCTCCTTATTCAGTAGGAGAAGCTAAGCCCTTGCGAGGTCCTGGTAGAAGAGAAATAGGACATGGGTTACTAGCGGAAAAAGCCCTAGAACCATTAATTCCTGAATTTGAAGTTTTCCCCTATACTATTCGGATCGTTTCAGAAATGATTTCTTCTAATGGCTCTACTTCTATGGCTTCTGTTTCTTCTTCTTCTCTGGCCTTGATGGATGCTGGGGTACCAATTAAAAGACCAGCAGCTGGAATTGCTGTTGGTTTGATTAAGAAAAATAACAAAGAGTATAAATTGTTAACCGATATCCAAGGACCAGAAGATCATCATGGTGATATGGATTTTAAAATCGCTGGGACTACTCAAGGGATAACTGCTTTACAAATGGATGTAAAGATAGACGGGATAACAAAAGAAATTATTGAGAAAGCTTTAGAGCGAGGCAAAAAAGCAAGAGAAGAAATTTTAGCTATTATTATTAAAACACTAGATAAACCTAGAGAAAATTTATCAGTTTATGCTCCGCGTATATTGACATTACAAATAAATCCTGAGAAAATAAGAGAAGTAATAGGTCCTGGCGGAAAAGTTATTAATGAAATTATCGACCAAACAGGGGTAGAAATAGATATAGAACCTAGTGGATTAGTTTTTATTACTTCTGAAAAACAAGAAGCAGCTGAACAAGCTCTTAAATGGGTGCAAAATATTGTCAGAGAAGTGGTAGTTGGAGAAGTTTTTGAAGGAAAAGTCCAAAGAATTTTGGATTTCGGCGCTTTTGTTGAAATACTACCTGGTCAAGATGGTTTGATTCATATCTCTAAGCTTTCTAATAAAAGAGTGAATAAAGTAGAAGATATAGTAAAAGTGGGTGATTTAGTTTCAGTAAAGGTGATCTCAATTGACGAACAAGGAAGAATTAATTTATCTCTTTTGGAAAAAAATAATAAACAATAAATATGGTTCAAAATAAAGATTTTTCTCAAAAAAAGTTCATCAGAACGATGAAAAAAGACATCGAAGCCATTGAAAAAGGAGAAAAAATTCAAGAACCTTTAGAAAAAGAACCAACACAAGAACCAGAGAAAAAAAATATTCAAACTGATATCCTTTTAAAACAAGGATTAAGCCTAGTTCAAGAAAATAATTTTCCTCAGGCTATAGAAGTACTAAAAAAAGTTCTTAACTTAGACCCAGAGAATCAAACTGCCAAAGAACAGATTAGTTTTTGTCGAGAGAAAATAAGACAGAAAATACAACGAGAAAAAGAAGTTCAAAGACAAAAAGAGTTAGAACAACAAAGAATAGAAGAAGAAAGAAAAAGAAGGGAGGAA
>JAQUNM010000017.1:9246-10233 GCA_028717605.1 Minisyncoccota bacterium | reverse complement strand
TAAAACCTGAGTTCTTTTCTTGGTAATAAGTTAAGAGTTCTTTTGTTTTTCTTTTTAATCGAAAAGTATCTTGGCCAAATAGGAAAATAATCATATTCTTTGACAAATAGGGCAAAAACAACTACTTCTGCCAGCTATTTTTATTCTTTTTATCTTTGTTCCACAATTTAAACAAAGCCTGCCTTCTTTTTTATAAATTTTTGTTTTTTTGTCAAATATACCTTTTTTTCCTAGAAGATCTCTATAGTCTGAGATACTAGCTCCTCGCGGCTTAACCCCCTTTTTTAGAACTTTTTTTATCACCAAATAGAGCTTTTGAAAATTTTCTATTTGAGAGATGTCTTTTAAAGGATTAATTTTAGCTTGCCATAAAATTTCATCGGCATAAATGTTACCAATTCCAGAAACGAATTTTTGATTCATTAAAATAGGTTTTATGCGTCCTTTTTTAGGAAGTATTTTTTGAAACTCTGAAAAAGTTATTTCTAAGGGATCTGGCCCTATTTTTTTTAATTTTTCATCTAATTCATTCTTTGATAGAAGTTCAATTTTAGCGAATTTTCTCAAGTCAGATAAAGCTAGTATTTTTTTATTATCTAGAAAAAATATAACTCTTAGATATTGGTTAGCCGGATCTTTTGCCCAAGAGTTTTTCTTAATAGGCAGTTTCCCGTAAAGAAAATGTCCAGTCATTTTGAAATGGACCAAAAGATAATAATTATTAGAAAGAAGAATAATAATATTTTTTCCCTTTCTCTCTATATTTTTTATTTTCGCTCCTTTTATAATCTTTTTAAATTGTTTAAAATCCTTTTTTATAATTTTTTTTGTGTCTGTCCAAACATTAACAAAGGCCCTGTTAAGGACCTTTGTTTGTAAATCTTTTTTAATTGTTTCTACTTCTGGGAGCTCAGGCATTTAATACTTTTTTTACTTTTTCGATAATTTCTCCTGGAGTAAAATGAGCTTTAACTAGAAAATCTTCTG
>JAQUNM010000017.1:0-9146 GCA_028717605.1 Minisyncoccota bacterium | reverse complement strand
CCCCTAGGTTCATCCCTTTATCAATATCTTCTTTTTGGCCCAAATTAGAAAGAATAATAACCGGAGTTTTAGAAATTTCTGAATCTTTTTTAATTTGCTCTAAAACATGAAAACCGTCTATGCCAGGTAGGATAAGATCTAAAAGCACTAAGTCTGGTTTAGCTTCTTTTACTTTTTTTAATCCCTCTTCTCCATCCGAAGCTTCAATTATTTCATGTCCTTCTTGGCTTAATTTTTTAGCAATCAGCTCTTTTAAAAAAGCATGGTCTTCAATAATTAATAATTTTTTTATCATATTTTTTTTAGCCTAATATTATTTTTACTTTTTCGATAATTTCTCCTGGAGTAAAATGAGCTTTAACTAGAAAATCTTCTGCCCCTAGGTTCATCCCTTTATCAATATCTTCTTTTTGGCCCAAATTAGAAAGAATAATAACCGGAGTTTTAGAAATTTCTGAATCTTTTTTAATTTGCTCTAAAACATGAAAACCGTCTATGCCAGGCAACATAAGATCTAAAAGCACTAAGTCTGGTTTAGCTTCTTTTACTTTTTTTAATCCCTCTTCTCCATCCGAAGCTTCGACTACCTCATAATTTTCTTCTCTTATTTTTTTTGCCACCAACTCTCTCAAGAATTGGTCATCTTCAACAATTAGTAATTTCTTAGCCATATTCTTATTTTATCTTATTATTGTTTTTTTGCAAGGGGAGAGAGAAAGAAAAAGTACTACCTTTTCCTTCTTTGGACTCAAACCATATCTTTCCCTTGTGAGCTTCGATTAATTCTTTATTTATATAGAGACCTAGGCCAGATCCTTCAGTGTCTGTTTTCATAACATTGGCTGCTCTAAAAAACTTAGTAAAAATTCTTTTTTGTTGTTCTTTTGGAATACCCAAACCAGTATCTCTAACAGAAACAGTTATGTTTTCTTTGTCAGATTTTAAGGAAACAAAGACTTCTCCTCCTTTATGATTATATTTTATAGCATTGTCAATAAAATTTTGTAAAACTAATTTTATTTTTTCAGGGTCGATTACAATTTTAGTAGAAAAATTTGGTTTTTCAAAAACAAGATTAATTTGATTGACTTCTGCTTTTTCTTTGAATTGTTTTATAATAGTTTCTATTAGGTTGATTAGGTTGGTTGGGACAGGTTTATAAACATACCTGCCTTCTTCTATTCTGGCTATATTTAGAAGATCATTGATTAGTTCAACCATTCTTTCGTTGATAGTATATATTTTCTCTAAATATTTTTTTTGGTCCTGTTTGACTTGCCCGAAGCTTCCCTCTAAGAACATTTTTAGAGTCCACTTGATGGAAGAAATAGGAGTTCTTAGTTGATGAGCAACTATAGAAACAAATTCATTTTTCATTTGTTCTACCATTTTTTCTTTGGTAATATCGTGTAAAATAATTAAGGTTCCTTTATTGTTAATAAAAGAGACTTCAATGGTTTTTTCATTGATTTTAGCTTGTTCTTTCTGAAGATTTTGCTTAGAAAGAAATATCCCTATGATTGTTTCTAAGTAAGGAATATCTGTCAGCTCGATAGCTTTTTTACCAATTAATTTTTTATTAATATCTAAAAGTTTTTCTGCCTTTTTATTGATTAAAACAAGCCTATCTTTTTCGTCAAAAAAAAGCAATCCATCAGTAAAGTTAGAAATAATATTTAAAACCATTAAAAGTTCTTGTTTTTTTTCCATTTTAATAAAAATCTTTTGTTAAGAATTCGCTAAATTTTTCTTTAATAGGCAGAGAGAAGGCAAAAATGCTGCCCTTGTTTTCAACTGACTCAAACCATATTCTTCCTCCATGAGCTTCAATAATGCTTTTGGTTAAAAAAAGACCCAGCCCTATACCTTCGGTATGGATTGGTAAAATATTTGAGCCACGGAAAAAATAAGAAAAAACCTTGTTTTGTTGGCTTTTAGGAATGCCAACACCTGTGTCTTTAAAATAAACACTTATTTCTTGTTCAGTTTTTTTAAAATAGATATTGATTTCCCCTCTTTCGTAAGTATATCTTATAGCATTGTCTAAAATATTTTCTACTGCTATTTTCATTTTAATTGGATCTATCATTACTTTTGGTAAAGAATTTTGGGGCGGTTCAAACGTTAAGTTTATTTGTTTTTTGTCAATTCTTTCTTGGTTGCTTTTAATAATATTTAAAATAAAGTCATCTATTTTTGAAAGAGAGGGTTTTAGTAATTGTTCTCCTTTTTCTGTTTTAGCAAAATCTAAAAGATTATTTATTAAGCTAATCATTCTGTTGTTAATATTGTATGTTTTTTGGATAAGAGCCTTTTGTTGTTTAGTCAGATCATTAGAATTTTCTTCTAAGATCATGGATAGAGCCCATTTTATTGCTGAGGTTGGAGTTCTGAATTGATGAGCAGCTAGAGTTACAAAATCTGTTTTGGCTTTTTCTAACATTTTGGCTTGACTTATGTCTTTTAGAACAACAATTGTCCCTAAAAATTCTTGTTTAGAGATAATAGGGATAATAGATAATAAAACAAAAAAGTTTTCTTTAATTTCAATTTCTTTTTTTAAGGTTTCTTGTCTCTTTTCTGCTAAAAAGGGAATCAATGGCCTAATGTTAGGAAATTCATTCAAATTTAATGGAGACTTGCCAAAAATATCATTATTTTTTATTTGAAGAATTTTTTCTGCTTCAGGTGTAACCAAAACAATTTTCTGTTTTTCATCTAAGAACAAAATACCATCAGTGAAAAATTTTATAATAGACAAAAGGCTTTGGCCTTCTTCTTGAAAGTATTTAAAAAACTTTTCGTAAAATTGTTCAAAATTTTCTTCTTTTTGCTTTTTTCTAAAAAACATATTTAAAAAAGTTTTAGATTTTCAGTGTTATTAAGTCTTTTGACTAAAGAATCAAATCCTTTTTGTTCTAATAATTTAATAAGTTTTTCTTTTTTCAGTAAAACCTCAGAACATTTTGTTAAATCAAAATTAATTATAACATTGTTTTTTAATTTAGCCAATTCCTTAGATAAAAGAGCAATATCTTTTTTCAATGGTTCTTTTTTTAAAACATTTTCTAAAGAACCATATTTTTTTAACAGTTTAATAGCTGTTTTTTCTCCTATACCAGGAACACCAGGAATGTTATCTGAAGCATCTCCTCTTAAAGCTCTAAAATCAACTAATTGTTTTGGCCCTAAGCCATGATATTTTTTTTCAACCTCTTGTTCATCGTATAAAACAGCTTGTTTGATTCCTGTTTTTAAAATATATGCTTTAGTTTTTTTATTAACCAATTGAAGAACGTCCAGATCTCCACTAATTATTATAGTTTCTAGTTTTTTCGCACTACAAAGCTTAACTAGGGTGGCTATAATATCATCTGCTTCAAACCCTTTTTTTTCATATATTTTTATTTTTAGAACTTGAAGCATCTTTTTTGTTTCATTGATTTGATCATAAAGTTCTGGTGGCCCTTTTTTCCTCTGAGCCTTATATTGTTTATATTTTTTATATCTAAAAGTAGGAGCTGGATAATCAAAGGCAGCAATAATAAAATCAGGCTTAAATTCTTTTAGTAATCTTAAGAATAAAAGCAAAAAACCATAGATAGCACCAGTTGGTTTTCCTTCTTTATTTAACAAAGGAGGAAGAGCATGGAAGGTACGATGCAAAATAGCATGAGAATCTATAATAATAACTTTTTTCATTTAATGGTGATTTCTCTTTTGTTTTTGTCAATAATCTTAAAATTTATCCAAAGAGTGTCTTTAGGTAAAATATTTTTTATTCTTTCTGGCCACTCAATAGCCATAATATATTTATTTAGCATTTTTTTAAAGCCAAGATCAAGAATTTCTTTAGAGTCTTTTATCCTGTAACAATCAATATGAATAAAATAATTATTTTTAATTGGAATTTTTTTTAAGATTAAAAAAGTAGGGCTTAAAACTTTTTCTTTAACTCCTAATCCTTTAGCATATCCTTTTAAAAAGGTTGTTTTCCCCGCCCCTAACTCTCCTTTTAAAGCCAAAACATCTGCTTTTCTTTTAGCCATTTTTTCTCCTAATTTTTTTGTTTCTGAGGGTTTTTGAGATAAAAATTTCATTGACTATTGTTATTAAATAATATACCATACAATCAATGGAAGAAGCAAAAAAACTTACCGGAGAAATAAAGATTTCTTCAGTAGTCATTAAAACTTTAAAAAAGGAAATAAGCAACCTAGAAAGTCTAAGAGAAAAAATTTCCGCTTATTTGCAAAAAAGCACTACTGAATTACTAGAAATTATTTTAATGGGAGCCATTATACTAGAGGCTTCAGATATTCATTTAGAACCAGAGGAAGAACAGGCTAGATTAAGATTAAGAATGGATGGAATTTTGCAGGATGTTTTTGTTTTTAATCTAAAAAATTATAAATCCTTATCTTCTAGGATAAAGATTTTAGCTAAATTAAAGCTCAATGTAGAAAATAAACCACAAGATGGTCGTTTTTCTATTATTATTGAAGATTTAATAGAAATTAGAGCTTCTTCTTTGCCAGCTGAGAATGGGGAATCTTTTGTTTTGAGAATTTTGAATCCCGAAAACTTAATTACCATAGAAGAGTTAGGTTTAAGTAAACACCTAGTAGAGTCTTTTAATAAAGAGATTAAAAAGCCCAATGGTATGATTATTGTTACTGGTCCTACTGGTTCTGGTAAGACAACTACTTTGTATGCTGTTTTAAAAAAAATTAATAATCCCGATGTAAAGATTATCACCATTGAAGATCCAGTAGAATACCATTTAACTGGTCTTTCTCAAACCCAAGTTGATCCTTCTAAGGGTTATACTTTTGCTAATGGTTTAAGGTCTTTAATGAGACAAGACCCTGATGTTATTTTAGTGGGAGAGATTAGAGATTTAGAAACAGCTGAGATTGCTATGCAAGCAGCCTTAACTGGTCATTTAGTTTTTTCAACCCTACATACTAATGATGCAGCTGGAGCAGTGGCTAGATTGATTGATTTAGGAGTAAAGCCAGTTTCTATTGCCCCAGCTTTAAATATGGTAGTTGCTCAAAGATTACCCAGGAAAGTATGTAAACATTGTTCTAAACTAGAAAATATTTCTTCTCAAACACTAGATTTACTTAAGAAAGAGTTAAATAACTTGCCCATTAGTGTTCCCAAATTAAGTAAAGACATTAAAGTAGCTAAACCAGTTGGTTGCCAAGAATGCAATTTTACTGGCTATAAAGGGAGAATTGGAATTTATGAGACTTTTCTAGTTGATGATGAAATGGAAAAGTTTATTTTAGAATCTCCTTCTATCGTTGGTATGAGAGATTTAGCTATCAAAAAAGGAATGGTATCAATGAAAAAAGATGGTTTTTTAAAAGTATTACAAGGAATTACTACTATTGAAGAAATAGAAAGAGTAGCGGGTTAAAAAAACAGACCAGTAAAAATGGTCTGCTGATAAACTAATGCTGAGGCTGGGGGTCAATTTGAGTGTTAGAACTTAAAAAATAGAATATTTTTCGGGAGAAGTTTCGCTAAAGCCAAACTATCCTACAAAAAAAAGATTCCAGACACCCCAGCCTCAAAACTAGTTTAACAGCCCTATTTTAGTCTATTATGAAAAACTTGTCAAGCCCCCCCAACGAAGAAGATAAGATTTTAGCTTCTTTGAGGCCAAAAGAATGGAAAGAGTATATTGGCCAAGAAAATGTAAAGAAAAATCTTAAAATTATTGTCCAAGCTTCTTTACAAAGAAAGGAGGTTTGTTGTGAGCACATTTTGCTTTATGGCCAAAGTGGATTAGGTAAAACTAGTTTAGCCTATTTAATCGCTAAAGAAATGGGTTCTGAAATTAGGGTTGTTTCAGCTCCTTCTTTGCAAAGAATAGGAGATTTGGCTGCTATTTTAACCAATTTATCTCAAGGAGACGTTCTGTTTGTTGACGAAATTCATAGATTAAATAAATATTGTGAAGAAATAATTTATCCTGTTTTAGAAGACTTTAAACTTAATCTAGTAATAGGAAAGGGTCCTATGGCTAGGACAATAGATTTAGATATTCCAAAATTTACTTTTATTGGAGCTACTACTAGAATGGCTCTTTTAAGTTCCCCCTTAAGAAATAGGTTCGGTGCTACTTTTCAACTAGAATATTATTCTCAAAAAGATATTGAGCAAATTATTCAACAATCAGCCTTGTTTTTAAAAGTTAAAATAGATCCTAAAGCAATTAAGATATTGGCTAGTTGTTCTCGCTTTACTCCTAGAGTAGCTAATCGTTTATTGAAAAGAGCTAGAGATTTTGCCCAAGTTGAGGGAACAGGAGAAATCACTGAGCAAATAGCCAAGAATACTTTGGAAGCCCTAAAAATCGATAGACTAGGACTAGAAACAGGAGATAGGAAAATATTAAAGACGATTATTGAAAAGTTTAATGGAGGTCCGGTTGGCATTCAAGCCTTAGCTGCCGCGTCTTTAGAAGAAGAAGATACTATCTTAGATATTTATGAACCATATTTAATGCAGCTCGGTTTTTTAAAAAGAACCACTCGAGGAAGAATAATTACTAAGTCAGCTTGTCAACATTTAGGTTGCCAAAAATAAAATTTTTAGATAAAATATTAGATATGTTTTTTAAAAAAAATAAAAAAGAAAAAACACCACAAGAGCTAATAGCACAGATAGAAAAATTAGAACAGAACATCAATTTTTTAAATTCAGAAATAGAAAAGTTAAAAAAAGAAAACTTTGTTCAAAAAATAGGAATTATTAGATATAATCCTTTTTCTGATATTGGAGGAGATCAAAGTTTTTCTATCTCTGTTTTAGATAAAAAAGATAATGGTTTTGTTCTTACTAGTATTTATGCTAGAGAAGGAAACAGGATTTACGCTAAACCAATCAAAAACAATAATTCAGAATACGTTTTGTCTAAAGAAGAAAAAGAAGCAATAAAATTATGTCAGAAAAATTAAAATTAAAACCACCAGTAGTTGTTATTCTAGGCCACGTTGATCATGGCAAGTCTTCTATTTTGGAAGCAATCAAAGATTTGAAGATAATCTCTAAGGAGTCAGGAGGAATTACCCAGCACATTGGAGCTTATCAAGTTGAGGAAAATAAAAGACAAATTACTTTTATTGATACACCCGGTCATGAGGCTTTTGGGGCAATGAGGTCTAGGGGGGTTGAAGCAGCTGATATTGCTGTTTTAGTCATAGCAGCTGACGAGGGCATAAAAACTCAAACAAAAGAAGCCATAGATATTGTTAAAAAAGCCAATATTCCTTTTATAGTGGCTATTAACAAGATAGATAAGCCTAACGCTGATATACCAATGGTTAAGAGGCAATTAGCTGAAAAAGAAATATATTTAGAAACCATGGGAGGGAAGGTGCCCTTTGTAGAGGTTTCTGCGATCAGCAAAAAAGGAATCGAACATCTTTTAGAAGTTATTATTTTGGTGGCTGAAATGGAAGATTTGAAATTAGAAACTAGTTGTCCAGCGCAAGGTATAGTTATTGAGTCTTATTTAGATCACAACAAAGGTCCAATAGCTACCTTAATTATTAAAAAAGGGATTTTAAAAAAAGGAGATTTTTTAGCCACTGATTCTGCTATTGGTAAGGTAAAAAATATGGAAGATTTTCAAGGAGATTTTCTAGAAAAAGCTTATCCATCCACGCCTGTCTCTGTTTTAGGGTTTGAGCAAGTTCCTTTAGTGGGAGAGTTATTTAATGTTTACGAAAATCAACAACAAATCCAGGAAAAAGAAAAAAAAGAAATTAATATTAAAGAAAATGCTCTTCTTCTAATTATTAAAACTGATGTGTTAGGTTCTTTGGAGGCGATTATTCATATGATAGAAAGAATACCCCAAAAAAACGCTAGTGTTCATATTCTGAAAGCTGAACCAGGCCAAATAGATGAATCTGATGTTAGAGCAGCTATAAGAACAAGAGCCAAAATTTTATGTTTTAAAACAAAACCGAATAAAATAGCTAAAGATTTAGCTCAAAGACAAGGGGTAAAAATATTAAATTTCGACGTAATTTATGAATTGATTCAAGCAGTTGAAAATGTTCTAAGAAGAATGATAGAGCCAGAGATTGTAAGGTCAACGACTGGAAAAATAAAAGTTTTAGAAATATTTAAAGCTGAAAAAACTCGTCAAATAATAGGGGGAAAGGCAATTCAGGGATTTATCAAAAGAGGAGCTAAAATAGACATTTTTAGACAAGAAGAAAAAATAGGGACAGGCAAGATAAATACTCTTCAGCAGAACAAAAAAGAAACAGATTCAGTTAGCAAAGGATCAGAATGTGGTATTTTATTTGAAACAGCTATTCCTTTAGAAAGAGGTGATATTTTAGAATCATATATTGAAGAAAAAATTAAAAAAGAACTTTGATTAACTTAAGAAGAATTGAAAAAATAAATGAATTGCTAAAAAGAGAAATAGGCAGAATTTTTTCTCAAGAGTTGGACTTTGCTAATATTTTAATAACCATTACCAGGGTAGATACTTCTTCTAATTTTATTCAAGCTAAAACTTATATTTCTATTTTTCCAGAAAAAGAAAGGGAAAAAGTATTTTCTTACTTAAATAAAAATATTTATTTTTTTCAACAAATTTTAAACAAAAGATTGAAAATAAGACCTGTTCCTAAATTGATATTTGAAGTAGAAAAACAGGTTCAAGAAGCAGGAAGAGTTGAAAAAACACTTGAGGCATTGAAAAAAGAAGAAAAATAAAGTAAAAAGATTTATAGGGCCAGGTAGCCAAGTAGCAAGGCAAGGGTCTGCAAAACCCTTACACGTGGGTGCAATTCCCACCCTGGCCTTGGCTTAGCAAGCCGCGGTGATGGAATGGCAGACATAAGGGACTTAAAATCCCTTGGAGATTTTCTCCGTGTGGGTTCGACTCCCACCCGCGGCATAAATAAAAAAAAGAGGGTTTCGTTCAACCTCTCTTTTTTCTTATATTAGTTTTCTAGGATGATATTTATATAGCTCTTTTTTATTCCAAAATTAATAGCTTCTTGTTTGGTTGGTTTCCATATATCAAACCACTCACAACCGTATCTTGAATTTTTTCTGTCTAAAACCTCAAAATACATACCATTTATTTCAACTATAGTACCAAA